>JAFYOA010000176.1 GCA_017547865.1 Clostridia bacterium | reverse complement strand
TGCAGCACGTTCATATCCGGCAGAAAATACTCCGCCATAAAGCAGGTTTTCTGTCCAAAAGGAGAAGCCGCTTCGTCCAGCTGGTGCAGCCGGGGCGTTTCAAAGGCCTCGTAGGGCGTATGGCAGCGGGAAAGGTAATCTTTCACCAGCGGTTCCGCTTCTTCCGAAACAGAAGCCACCACGTTTTTTCCGTAGGTGACCAGGTTGCAGAAAAACGGCAGCCGCAGGTATTTTCTTGCCTTTTCACCGCACACGGAGCGCACAAACACCGGCTCGTCCTTTGTAAAATCCTCCGGCGCACAGCCCAGATCCCAAGCAGAATGCTGCATGGCAATGCGAAGAATGTCGCTGTTGTTCATAGGTTACCCCTTATACATGGTGCTGCTTTCCGGAGCAACAACTTCCGGCTTGTCCGCAAAAATCATTTCAAACAGCTTGCGGGCAAACAGTTCGTGCATTTCTTTGGTGGGATGGTTAATGCGGTTGCACAGCAGCATGGTAATGTCTTCGGTCTCGCTCAGTTTTTTCCACTCGGCGTAGCAATCGCACACCGGCACGCCCATTTCTTCCGCCAAAGCCTTGGCGGCGTTCATGTAGGTATCCATGCGGCCGCTGTTCTGCATATCGGCGGTTACGGCAGCGTAATCAAAATGCTGGGGCTCGGTATCTTCGGCCACATAGGTGTTCAGCATATTCGGGGTCATAAAAATGGTCTCGGCGCCGCTTTCTTTGCAGCGGGCAAAAATGGTGCGCAGGGGCTCAATGTAATCTTCCAGCGTGCCGTTCACATCGTTGAGACCGAAGCAGACGATGACCAGGTCGGGGTCATGGTTGAAAACCTGATTTTCCATACGGAGAACAGATGCCTTGGCGGTGGTGCCGCCAATGGCCGCGTTGATGACATTCACCGGCATATAACTGCGCACGGCGTTCATCTTCTGCCGCAGGCGGTTCCAGTACACGGTGTCGTAGTTGATCTCTCCCCGCAGGGCACCGTGGGTCACGCTGTCGCCAAAGGCAACAATGGTCACGGGGCCGTACTTTTCCAGGCCTTCTCTTTCCAAAAAGAATTTTTCGCTGACTTTCATAGCATTCACTCCTATACAGTTCCTCAAGATATTGGATCCCCTTGGCACAACTGAGGATCTCGATCATTTCCGCGTGGGTATGTTTCTTTTCGCTGGTAGCGGTAAAAATGTAACTGGCCGTGCGCTGCTTGCCTTTCTCTTTGTGGAAAGTCTCTTCCTGGCTGGCCTGAATATCGGAAATTTCAATGCCGTTTTCACGGGCATACTGCAGGAATTCCCCAAAGGTGCCCTTGCTGCCGCATTCCACGTAGAGGTCGATGTAGCGGGAGTTCTTTTTCATCCAGTTATCGAACCGCTGCAGACCGGCCATAGTAAACACAATGACCGCGCCGCCCACCAGGGCACCCTCGTAAAAACCGATGCCAATGGCCAGACCCCCACAGGCAGAGGCCCACAGGCCCGCCGCGGTGGTAAGCCCCTTGATACGGCTGCGGCCGGTGACCATAATGGTACCCGCCCCCAAAAAGCCGATGCCGCTGATGACCTGTGCACCCAGGCGCACAGGGTCACCGCTATTGAACTCATTGTACACAAACTGGTTGGTCATCATCACCAGGGCAGCACCCAGACACACCAATATGTAGGTGCGCAAACCGGCGGGATGGCGTTTGCGGCCGCGCTCCATACCAAGCACACCGCCCACCAGCACCGCAAGAAAAATCCGCAGCAAAATGGAGGCCATGTTCAGTTCTCTTAAATATTCCACGATGATCCTCTCCTTTTTTTGAAAATATGCGCCGTAAAAATAAAAAAGCGCACCAAAACAGAAGGGGCACTCCCCTCCCCGTTTTGACACACTCCACTTCTCTTCGCTATATTGCGTCCATATTATCACCCTTGCGTTTTTTTGTCAACCGCTTTTCCGGTACTTTTCAAAATAAAAAGGCAGCCAATGTCTCGGGTAAAAAATATTCATTTTCCTCTTGCAAAATTCCCAAAAGCGTGGTATCTTTAAAAAGAACTGAACAGGGGAGCTCCTACCGGTGAAGAACGGTGTCGGGGCTGAGAGTGTGCAGACAGATGCACAGACCCATTGACCTGATTCGGATAATGCCGACGTAGGAATTTTCATGTTTAGGTGTGTTGGATCCGCATACCGGAATGGAAAATGAAATGCAAGCGCCGCAGTCATCCGTCTGCGGTGCTTTTTTGCATTTGGCGCCGCGGCGGGGCGAGGTTTGGTTCACATTCTGCCGCAAGGCGTGGGGGTTTCCCCGGAAAGGACACAACCTATGAAAGACACAAAAATTCAAAAACTGGCGGTCAGCGCCGTTATGCTGGCTTTGGCCACCGTTCTCAGTATGATCAAAGTTTACCAACTGCCTCTGGGCGGCTCCATCACCCTGCTCAGCATGCTGCCCATC
>JAFYOA010000013.1 GCA_017547865.1 Clostridia bacterium | reverse complement strand
GTGCTGGAACGTATCTGCATGTCCTCTTCCGGTATTTTTGTTAACAGCAGCGTGGCCCTGCTGGGCACGGTGAACATCGCCGCCAACAGCCTGTGCCTTTCTGCGGAATCCCTCTCTTACATGCCCGCCTTCGCTTTCCAGATGGCCATCACCACCCTGGTGGGCCAGTCCCTGGGCGCCAAAAAGCCGGAACTCGCCAAAAAGTTTGTGCGTACCACCCAGCTGCTTGGTATTGCGGTTATGGCACTGGCCACCGTTGGTCTGTTCGTTTTTGCAGAACCCATCATCGGTGTGTTTACGCCCGACCAGGAAGTTATCCGCATTGCGGCCTTCTGCCTGCGCATCACCGCGTTCATTCAGATTCCTCAGCTGATGGCCTGGGTCTACGGCGGCGCACTGCGCGGTGCCGGTGATACCAAATCCATCTTCTACATCACCGCCGCCACCAACTGGGGCGTACGCACCCTGTTCTCCGTGTTGGCCATCCGTGCTTTCCATCTGGATCTGTCCTCCATTTACTATGTTATGGTGGTCGAAATCATGGTTCGTCTCTTCTTCCTGTACCTGCGGTACCGTTCCGGCAAGTGGCAGCACACCATGGAAAACATGCACAAGTAAAAAACAAGACCTGGAGCCGAAAAGCTTCAGGTCTTTTTCTTTGGTTTATTTCTGCCGCACCGGCAGGTCAGAGACCTCCGGCGCCAGCGGGTAGGCGTAGGTTTTGCGGTATTCCTTGGGAGTCAGGCCGGTCAGTTCTTTAAACACACGGTTAAAAGTCTGCTGGTTCTCAAAACCACAGTCCAGGCCAATGCCGAGAATATCCCGGCTGGTGTTCTGCAGCAGCTCTTTGGCAGAACTGATACGCATGGAATTGATGTATTTGTAGAAACCGACCTTGATGGTATCGGAAAAAATGCGGGAAAGATGGTAGCGGCTCACGCCGAATTTTTTGGAGAGGACCTCCAGAGACAGCGGCTCTTTAAAATGGCCGGATACATACTCAATGATGCCCGCGGTCAGGTCCTGAGGCAGCTCATTCGGCTTGCCGATCAAATCCATATACGGCAGCGTGCGGGCCATGATCAGCTGAATGAACAGCGTCATCACGTGTTCCTGCCCTTTGGCGCTTTTGGCCTCGCGCACAGCAGAAAAAGCGTATCCTACATCTTTGTGTACATTTTCTGCACGCACCAGGGGCTGGGCCGGGTAACTGGTCAGCATGGTGTTGGCAAACCTCCCGGTGGAAGAAGGATCGAACCCGATGATCTGGCAGGCGGTATCTTCCCGGCGGGAGAACATGCGGTATGTATGGATCTGGTTTGGAAAAACCGCCAAAAAATCACCGTCGTGCATTTCCACCACTTTGTCACCCACAGTCACTTCTGCGGCGCCCCGTTCCATGTAGATCAATTCCGTATTCACATGCAGGTGAAGCGGAAAAGTCAGGTCGCGCTTAAACGTATAATGGACAACGGGTGCCTGGTGCTCATAAAAAGGATGCATACGGTTACCTCTGCAATAATTATGTGGTTCTTTGTGCCTGTATGTTTAGTATTATACGTCGGTTTGTGTTAAAATGTCAACAGAAACAAAAATTATTCCGCTTTTCTATTTGTAAGTTTTTGCCAGTTGTATCCGGCACCTATGCATTTTACACAGTTTTTACATTCCCTTTACAAAAGTGTGTTTTGCAATGCAAGCGGTATTTGTTTCTTTATCTATGTTCCCAATCCGTTTTTCGGAATAAAGATTTTGGGGTTTGTTGTATTGGGTGTTTGCTGTTCAGTGCGGCACACACCCGCAAAAAAAGACCGGCTGTCACAGGGACAGCGGTCTTTTTTCATTTTTATTTGGTTTTTGTTAAAACAGCTGCGCCGGCACTTCGAAGGAAGAAAGCTTTGCATCGGCCATTGCCCGCTCCAGCACTTCGGCACACTGCACCGTCACTTCTTCCATTTTTTGGCTCAGTTCCAAACCTTCGCCGGCATTCAGAGCACCATTGATGGCCGCCAATTCCGGCTGCAGCCGGGGGATGGGATCGCTGCCGATCAAAGCCACCGTTTCCGTCCGTCCTTCCCGCAGCTGCAGCGTAAACTCCGTCAGCAGGCTGGGGGTCACGTTGGAGGTAATGCAGCCGTTCTCTCCCTGAAGCTGGAAACCGGAAGGCGCGCCGCAATCTTTTGCGCCGATGCACACACACTGGAAACCCTCGTAATTCAACACCAGAACGCCGGAGATATCCACGCCGCGTTCCATATTTGGGTAATAGTGCACCCCTCCGGGCCGGCCGAACCAACCCACCGCCAGGGCAATGTTGTAAATAT
>JAFYOA010000175.1 GCA_017547865.1 Clostridia bacterium | reverse complement strand
GGTATATCAATACATTTTCCCCAAAACCCGGTGTGATGAAAGATGTGGTGTATTTTGCCGCCAGAAGTGCTTCGGATGCAGTAACGGTGCAGGAGGTAGAAGTGATGGCGTTCCGCTGGGAAACACCGGCACGCGCCAAAGAAATTGTAACCTTCGATAATGACCGTGCTCTGATTGATGCGTATGTAGCATATCAAAATAAAAAGTGAAAGAGAGGGGAAGTACAATGAAAAAAACAAATGTAGGGAAGCTGTTCCTTCGCGGTATTCTTTGGCTTGCGGTGGATTTTGCGATGTTTTGGTTTATACTGCCGCCGCTGAATATCCGCAGTCCTAAGTTTTGGGAGTTCATGCTCCTGGTGGTGCTGGCCGGTGTGGTCCTGTTTGCTTTTGGTGCCGTGGCGCAGCTCCTTTCCGGCAGTGTTCAGATCGAAGGCAACAGCATTGATTTCAACAAGCTGAACGCTAAAGACAATGCTTTATTTCAGCTCAAGCCGGTTAAATTCATTGCTGTTGCTGTGGCTGTTTTTGCCGCGCTGGCCCTTTTGGCCAATGTGGCGGGTTCTGAATTTTTCAACGCTAAGCGGTACCACGATCTGATCGTAATTGAAGATGGTGATTTTGCCAAAGACGTGGCCGAAATTTCTATGAGCCAGATCCCTGTGGTGGATCGCGATACATCTGTGGCTCTTGGCAAGCGTAAATTGGGCGAGATGTCTGATTTGGTCTCTCAGTTCAATATTGCCGATAACTATACCCAGATCAATTACAACGGCACGCCTGTTCGTGTTTCTCCGCTTGTGTACGGCGATGCGATCAAGTGGCTGAAAAACAGTGAAAACGGTATCCCTGGGTATATCATGGTAGAGATGGCGACCCAGGAGGCTTCTTTGGTTCGTCTGGAAGACGGCATCAAGTATTCCGAGAGCGAGTACTTTATGCGTAATATCCATCGCTATTTGCGTTTCCAGTATCCCACAAAGATTTTTGCGGATGTCTCGTTTGAAATTGATGATAACGGCACGCCTTATTGGGTGGCTTCCACGGTGCAGTACCGCATTGCCTGGTGGAGCGGTTATGATATTGGTGGCGCTGTGCTGGTCAATGCTATCACCGGTGAATCTGCGTATTATGATCTTGCGGATATTCCTACCTGGGTGGACCAGGTGTTCGATTCCGAGCTGGTACTGCAGCAACTGGTTTATAACGGTAAATATGGTGAAGGCTTCCTGAATTCTATGTTTGGCCAATCCGGTGTACTGCAGCCGACCAGAGGTTACAATTATCTTGCCATTAACGATGACGTGTGGCTCTACACCGGCATGACTTCTGTGCTGGCAGATGAATCCAACGTTGGTTTTGTTCTTGCGAATCTGCGTACAAAAGAAACGAAGTTCTACGCCATTCCCGGCGCGGAGGAGTATTCTGCCAGTGAATCTGCCGAAGGTCAGGTGCAGCATCTGGGCTATACGTCCACTTTCCCGCTGCTGCTGAATATTGCCAATCGTCCCACGTACTTTATGTCTCTTAAAGACGAAGCCGGCTTGGTGAAGATGTACGCCTTTGTGGATGTGGCGCAGTATCAGATTGTTGGCACTGGCAATACGGTCAACGCGGCCAAGAGTGATTATATCGTGAAGCTGGCAGGGGAGAATATAGAAACTCCCGGTACGACCTCTGAGTTGGAGGGCGTAGTGGAAAAGATCGCTTCCGCTGTTGTGAATGGCAATACGATGTATTACCTGAAGCTGAAGAATGATGATCAAATCTATGTGGTTTCTGTGCAGCTTTCGGATATCCTTCCTTTTGTGAAAGCAGGAGATGCAGTTCTGCTGCAGCTGAATACCACGGATAGTGTGGAAGTGGTTGGTTTCACACTGAAGTAAGCGAAAATAAAAACCGGTCATCATTTGATGGCCGGTTTTTATACTATTTGAAATCGATGTGTTCCAGGCGAAGCAGTGTTTCTTTGGCAGATAGTCCGCCGGCATATCCGGTGAGCGATTTATCCTTTCCAATAACACGATGGCATGGTATAATAATAACGATAGGATTCCGGTTGCAGGCCATTCCCACAGCACGGGAAGCTTTTGGCGAACCGACTGCATCGGCGATTTCTCCGTATG
>JAFYOA010000174.1 GCA_017547865.1 Clostridia bacterium | reverse complement strand
GTGCGCGAGACGGGACTGACCGTGTGCCGCGGCTGCGCCTTGCACACTTTTGGCTTGCCCACCCCACCTGCGGTGCGGTACCGGGCTGCGCCGCTCTGCGCTGAAAACGCCCCACCGGGGCCTTTTCTCTTCGCGCAGACCCTCCCGGGTTCAAGTCCCGGTTTTGCTCATAAAAGCAATAGAGCCGATCCAAAAGGATCAGCTCTTTTACTCTGGTGCGCGAGACGGGACTTGAACCCGTACGTCGTAGACACACGCACCTCAAACGTGCCTGTCTGCCAGTTCCAGCACTCGCGCTTAACAGATTGGATTATAGCACAGTACGAGCAAAATGTCAACCGTTTTTTTCAGTTTCTTCCGCTAAAATTCCCCGCACTTCCTCTGCGGTGTGGTTGGCGTTCAGCCATTCCCGCAGGCGGTTGGTGCTTAAAAAGGTGGGCAGGCCCAGTTTTTGCAGCAGAGCGGTGCGTTTCTCCTTACTTCCCTCTCCCCCAGCCAGGCCAAGTTCCATCATATCCGCGTTGGTCAGGTCGCCTTTTGGGGCGGGCGGGGCATCTTCGTGCAGCACGCCGGCGCGTTCCAATGCCTTAAGAAGCGCCGCGGTCTCCATGCCCTCTACCCCCAGCTTTCCTTCTTTGGAGGGCTTTTCCTTGCGCCTCTCCTTGCCCAGAATTTCCGGCACAAAGGCGTGGCGGATCTGCTGCGGCGGAATGGAGGATGCCAGGTAATTGCGGATCACCAGCCCGGCGCCATCGCTGTCGGTCAGCACCAGCAGACCGCGCTCTTTTGCCAGGCGGCGAATGTACGCCATGCGCTGTTTATCTTTAAAAATACCGAACCCGTTGGTCACCACAATGGTGGCATCCAGCAGAGAAGACAGGCGGATCTGGTCGTACTTACCTTCCACGATCACCGCCTCGCGGATATGGATCATGCGTTTCTCCTTTATATAGCGCTTTGTTTTTTGGTGATGAGCAAAAGCTTTGCCAGCAGTTCTTCCACCACTATGCGGGGGGGAGTGCGGCTGCTTTTCAGGGAAAGGTCCGCAGCCAAAATGGCAGCAAGGCATTCCCGCAGCACATCGGTGGAAAGGCGGCGCACGTCACGCTCGGCGTTTTTCAGGCGGAATTCCCGGCCGCGGTAGTTTTCGTATTCTGCAGGAAAAGCAGAGGTTTTTCCACCCTGCAGGGCGGCCCGCACCCGGTACATATCAATAAACGAATTGCCCAGCACGGTCACAATGCCAATGGGCTCCTCGTTCTGGTAGAAAAGCATATCCAGCAGGCCGTAAGCGCGGTCAAACTGCCCGGCCACAATGGCATCGGTCAGCTTGAACACGGTGGTCTCCATGTTTTGGGTGGTCAGCTTTTCCACCATGGCGTCATCAATGGCGCCGCCGGCGGTCTCCAGCGCAAAGGCACACAGCTTTTCCAGTTCGCTCTCCAGCACCTGCAGGTCGCTGCCGGCATATTCAATCATTTTTCCCGCCAGCTTACGGGGCAGCTCGCATTTCCGCTTGGCAGCCCGGGCGCACAGGTATTTTTCCAGTTCTGCCTGCGGCATATGGCCCAGGGGCAGCAGCGAAGCCGTTTTGCCCATTTGGGTGAGGAACGTCTTCCACTTGCCCGCTTTTTTGTATTCAAAATCCAGCGTGGGGTACCAAAACACCAGCACGGTGCTTTCCGGCACATTGGCAATGATCTCTTTGAACTTTGCCAGCTCGTTCGCCGCCATGGATTCAAAATTCATATCGGCTACAGCCACGCATTTGAACTCACTCATAAAAGGCAAGGCTTCCACCGCGGTATGCACGTCATCCGCCGTGGCCTCTGCCGGAAATTTCTGCAGGTTAAAATCCTCGAAGGTCCCGCCAAAGGCTTCCATGATTCGCCCGGCAGCACGGCGCACCAGCTTTTTTTCTTCGCCATACAAAAAATACACCCGCTCCGGCGCACCGGAATCAACCTGTTTTTTCAGTGTAGCTTCGTTTATTTCGGCCATCCGTCCGACCTCCTTGCCTGCATCTGCCCATCCGGCAGACAATCGATGTATACGATCCCGTCTTCTTCCGGCAGCACAGCCGGAACATTCAAAGACAGTTTGTTTTCATTAAAAAGCAGATCCATCTCACCGGCGGTTGTCTGCAGCCGCACACCGCCGGGCACTGGCACTGCCGTTCCACCGGGAAAAGCCGCCGCCCAATCGCTGCAGAAACGCAGGGTAAGCTTCTCATACTGCAGGCGGATCTCGCTGCTATTATCATACGGAATCACAGGTGTTTCTGTCAAGAGCAAAAGCTTTTCATCCGGGCGAACATCCTCCGGCAGCAGCAATGTTTCTGCCGTGAACTCCCGCATCACCTGTGCCGCCGCATCCCGCAGTGCTTCATCCCCGCGGGAAAGAACCACCAACCGCAGCGTTTTCACGCCGTTTTCTTCCAATGCGCGGCTTACAGGCACGGCGTCTTCCTCGCCCAGTTGCAGCACACAGGCCGTATGGCCGGAAAAGAGCAGCACGCTTTCTTCTCCGCACACGGCGAAACGCACCGCACTGCCGGTTTGCAGCTGCCAGCTTACCCACGCGGTAAAGGCGATCACAAGGCTCATCACTGCGCAGGCAATGCGTGCCCGGCGTTTGGCGCCAATAAACAGGCAGAACATCACCAGTCCAAGGATCCCCAACACCGCCGGCAGCATCCACGCCCGGGCAGGCAGGTAGCTCCAATCCAGATATTCACCGCAAAAAGAGGCGACGGCGCTCATTAACCGGGCGCACCAGCCGCAGGGCAGCGCCAACAACCGAGCCAGCGGTGCAAGCCACGGCACGCACCCCACCAAAGCCGCCGGCAAACCAAACACAAGCAGCGCCGTTGCCAGCGGAATGAGCACGATGGAAACCAAAGGAGCGAGCAGCGATACGCCGCCCAAAAACAAAGCCTGCAGCGGCAGGGTCCACAGCACCGCCGCCATGGAAGTACCGGCCCCCTGCAGAACAGCATACACAGCGCTTCTACACCGGCCGGCGTGTACTGCCGCACGGGCAGCCCACCGGCCAAACCACGGCCCCAGCTGCAAAATACCCAGCACAGAGAGAAACGACAAACACAACCCGATGCCGCCGCCCGCCAGCGGCTGCAATGCACACAACACCAGCATGGCAAACCCAAGCGCGCTCCGGCTGTCGTATTCTGCGTGGAAAAGTGCCGCCGCGATACCCAGCAAGCACATAACCCCACTGCGCACCACCGAAGGCGTCCACCCGGAGATGCCCATGAAAAACACCACGCAGAGGGAAATCAGCACAGCGGAAAGCAAACCGAGTTTATGCTCTCTGCGGC
>JAFYOA010000173.1 GCA_017547865.1 Clostridia bacterium | reverse complement strand
TTCCCGTTCCCGCAGAAACTTGATGGGGTCGCGTACATCCGGGTCATCGGCATAGCGCAGAATGTTGTCGTAGGTGAGGCGGGCCTTCTGCTCTGCAGCCAGGTCTTCATTCAAATCCGCAATGGCATCGCCGGTCACGGCGAAGGTTTCGGCAGAAAACGGTACGCCGCTGGCCGCCTGGGGGTACACCCCGGCGGTGTGGTCAATAAAATACGTTTCCAGCCCGGCTTCTTTGATCTGTTCGGCGGTCAGGTTGCGGGTCAGCTGGTATACAATGGTCCCTACCATCTCCAAGTGGGCCAGTTCTTCCGTACCCACGTCCGTCAGAATAGCTTTCAGCTCCGGGCAAGGCATGCTGTACCGCTGGCTCAGATAACGCAGAGAAGCCCCGATTTCTCCATGGGGCCCGCCGTACTGCGAAATGATGACCTTTGCCAGCGCGGGGTTGGGGTTTTTAATGTTCACTGGGTACTGCAGTTTCTTTTCATACACCCACACGGCTTAGTCACACCCCTCTCCGTCCCAGGGCCAGGGATCGCAGATCCACGCCCAGCGGCTGCTGTCGCGGCTGGTCATATGCAGGGGGCCGAACTTCTCTTCGTACTGGGCGGTCAGTTCTTCGGCCTTGGCACGGTATTCTGCCAGTTTGGCTGCAGCCGTTGTGTTGTTGGGGTGAGAATCCAGGAACAGGTGCAGTTCCCACGCAGAAAACTGCAAAGCAGAAATGCGCCGCTGCAGCGCTTCACGGTCAGTCACGGAACTTCACCTGCCTGCCGCAAAAAGGTTTGTCAAGTTCGGGGAACAGCGTGCCGGCTTCCAGTGCCTGCTCCGGGGCAAAGGTGCGGTCAAACTGCTGGAAGGGAACATAGGCCATGGCGGGCACGGTTACTTCCGGCAACGGCGCGGTGGGCACGGTACGCAGTTCGTCTCTCATGTCTGTCAAACAAATCGCTCCTTTCAAAGTGGTTTGTTCTATCCTATGCCGGCTTGTCTGTTTTGGTGAAAAGTACCTAGGGCAATTTTGGCAACAAAAAAGCACCACCCGGTGAAGGGTGATGCTGATTGTATGGGGTTATACTTTCTCTTCGGGGAGAAAAGTCAATCCATGGTCGCCGGGGTACGGCGTGCGGTGGTCGTGCTTGGCCAGCCAAATCTCCGGCGGTATTCCTTCTGGGAAGGCAGAACACATGGGACCGTGACTGATATACCCGTTAAACCGGGAACAGTTCCAACACACCGAGCTGAATACCATATTTTGGTATGGGTCCTCATCAAAAACTACATATTTTTCTTTCTCCATGGTATCAACTCCATTCGTACACCGTAATATCGAGTTAAGCGATGCATAACCAATCGTTGAAGTAAATAGCTGGCTTCGCTGTCAGAAAGCTGTTGCCTTTCCATGCGTCTGCGAACTCGTGGGCGAAGTAAATTCGCATATTCCCAAAACAATTTTCGCATTTCAACCCTATCGGGTATACGTTTCCACACAGAAGGCTGCTTGGCGGAAAAAATACCATGCTTGGTAACGGCTCGCACTTCTGCCAGTCCCGTGTCCCATAAGCGGAAAATGTCGGTATCGGACAAAGGTCCGTTGCTGGGGTGGTTATGTGTGAGAACCGCATCTTTCATCTTTGCCACTTGGCTGTCGGAAAAACGAACAGATCCCGCATCTCCTGTTTTGACCAAAATGGTATTCCCATTCTTATCATAAACGATAGCGCGTTCTTTTTCAAGTAAAAGAACGTTTTTTTCGTCCGTATGTATATCGTTGAAAATAGTGCGGTTTCTTCTTTCCTCCCACACCGCGCGGCTCGCCTGGCTGCGGCCAAAGCCGTGCTCCTGCGTGCGGGCGCTGTCCCGGGGCAGGCCGGTCTGGTGAAGATTCTTCTTTACAAAACCGCAAAATCCATATATCATAAAATAGAAAGAGAAAGGGGGAGGCCTATGAAGTTTTACAGCGTGGAAAAAAGAAAAATACCTTCCCCGGGCGGCGAAATGAAGCTGCTGGTGCTGCGCCCCACGGTGAACAAAAAGCCCACCGAACAAACCCCCGGCCTGCTGTGGATTTACGGCGGCGGGTATATGGTGGGGTCGCTGGGCATGGTGTATATGTCCCGGGCAATGGCACTGGTGAAAAAATACGGCGCCGTTGTGGTGGTGCCGCAATACCGCCTGGCGGGCAAAGCCCCCTACCCCGCGGCGCTGGAAGACTGCCGGGCAGCGCTTCTCTATTTAAAGGAAAACGCAGAGGAACTGGGCTGCAGCCCTTCACGGCTGATGGTGGGCGGTGAAAGCGCCGGCGGCGGCCTGACCGCGGCCCTGTGTATGCATGCCCGCGACCACGGCGGGGTGAACATTGCGTTTCAAATGCCGCTGTACCCCATGCTGGACGACCGCCCCACAGAGTCCTCCCGCCGCAGTACCCTGACATGGAACGCCCCCGGCGCCCGTTTTGCCTGGCGGCTGTATTTGCGGGGAACCCAAGGAGAGCCGCCGCCCTATGCGGTGCCCGCGCGGCAGCGTGATTATTCCGGTTTGCCGCCGGCGTATAGTTTTGTGGGAAGGCGGGAAGCATTTTACTGCGAAACCCTTGCCTACATTGCCAATTTGCAGGCAGCAGGAGTGACCGCCCATGTGGACGTTTACCCCTGCGGTACCCACGGGTTTGATATCGCGTTTCCCCATTGGCGGGTGAGCCGAAAAGCCATTGCGGAATTTGAAAAGCAGTATTTGTATGCGGCAGAACACTACACCGCGCCGCAGGAGGAAACCTGATGGAAAACGAAAAAGTTTTTAACATGGCGTTTGCAAAAGTTTACCCGCTGCTGATTGCCAAGGCAGAGCGCAAAGGCCGCACCAGAGAAGAGGTGCACACGGTGACCGCCTGGCTGACCGGCTACCAAACGGAGGATTTGGAACGGCTGCTGGGAGAGGAACTTACCTACGGTGAGTTTTTTTGCCGGGCGCCGGCTATGAATAAAAACAGAGAAAAAATCACCGGTTCGGTCTGCGGCGTTAAGCTGGCAGAAATCACCGACCCGCTGCTGCTGGAAATACGCCGGCTGGATAAACTGGTGGACGAACTTGCCAAAGGCAAGGCGATGGAAAAGATTCTGCGTACTTAATTAAAGAAAAGGAGCAATTGCTATGCTGGAAATCGGAATGAAAGCCCCGGAGTTTACGCTGGAAGACCAGAACGGG
>JAFYOA010000172.1 GCA_017547865.1 Clostridia bacterium | reverse complement strand
GGCGGGAAAGCTGATGTTGAAGATCTGCTTGGAGAGATCTTTATCCGGCTTAAAGCTGCCTTTTTCGGCAAAGGAAACATGGTAGGGATTGGACTTGCGGAAAGCGATAACAAAGGCCATGATGCCGGAAAGGGCCATACCCACAGTGGTGGCAATGGCGGCGCCTTCCACTCCCAAACCGGCGCCGGGCATGGTAAAGGAAAGGCCAAAAACCGTAAGCAGGCGGGTGGGGTAGATGAGCAGGAAGTTGCCCACCACGTTGACCACGTTCATCACCAGGTTCAGGATCATGGGAGTCTTGGTGTCGCCATAGCCGCGGAAAGCGGAGTTGAGCACCATGGAAGCCATCATAAAGGGACGGCCGACAGCGGTGATGAGGTTATAGGTGGTGGCGGTATCGATGATGTCTTCACCGGCACCCATCCACAGGGGGATCATACGGGAAAGACAGGTGGTGATAATGGCAATGGGCAGGCCGATGTACAGAATAACCAGCATGGCATGGCGCATCAGCTTTTGTACCAGCTGGGGGTTGCCGGCACCGGTGGCGCGGGCTACCATGGCGGTAATGCCAATGCCCAGGGACATGATGACGCCATTGAGAAGGAAAATAGGGGGATTGCTGATGGAGATGGATGCGGTGGCAACTGCACCCATGGAGCCGACCATGGCGGTATCGGCGAAGCTGACGAGAGTGGTGAAGATCTGTTCAATGAACACCGGCCAGGCCAGCAGGATGATGGTTAGGATCGTGCTGCGGGATTCATCGGTGACATTGAGCTGTTTTGCTTTTGCCATTGAAGTGCCTCCTGTGTTACAAAATTACTTATAATTATAACACATGTGCCGATGGAATGGTAGCTTTTTGAAAAAAAGAATTGAAAAATGCAGCGGAAAAGGCGGAAGAGGGGGGGTCTGTGCCGAATTGCAAAAAAGAGTTGAAATTGCCGGGGGGATTTGCTAAAATGGCAGTAGATATGGGCATATGCCCCGTAAGGAGGAAACGAAATGGATTTTACCGCGTTTCATTATAAAGATCTGCAGGATGTCCGCAATGAAATGGATATGCTGGGCGTGAAGCTGCCGCTGTCGGAGAACATCGACATTCTGAAGCAGCCGTTGAGCTTTGGTAAGCTGACCGCTCCCAACCGCATTGCCATTCAGCCCATGGAAGGCTGCGACGGTACCGCCGACGGCCGCCCGGATGAATTCACCCTGCGCCGTTACGACCGTTTTGCCAAGAGCGGCGCCGGCCTGATTTGGGAAGAAGCCACTGCCATTGTGGAAGAAGGCCGTGCCAATCCCCGCCAGGTCGTTCTGAAGAAAGAGAACGTGGACAGCTTTAAGGCAATGGTGGAGAAGATCAAAGAAACTTCTCTGAAAGAAAACGGTTTTGAGCCTGTGGTGATCTGCCAGATGACTCATTCCGGCCGTTATTCCAAGCCTACGGGCACCCCGGCACCTCTCATTGCCTACAACAACCCCATTTTTGAAAAAGACAATCCCATTCCCCAGGAACGCATTGTGACCGATGATTACCTGCGCGCCCTGGAAGAAAAGTTCGGTGAAGCTGCCCGCCTGGCAGAGCTTTCCGGTTTTGACGGTGCCGACGTGAAGTGCTGCCACCGCTACCTGCTGTGCGAGACCCTTTCCGGCTTTACGCGCCCCGGCGAATACGGCGGTTCTTTTGAAAACCGTACCCGCCTGTACCTCAATGCCATTCGCAATGCGCAGGCTGCCACCGGTGAGAACTTCCTCATCACCAGCCGCCTGAACGTGTACGATGGCTTCCCCTATCCCTACGGCTTTGGCGTGAACGCCGAAGACGGCCTGAAGTTTGATCCCACCGAGCCCATCAAGCTGGTGAAGATCCTCCACGAAGAACTGGGCATGCCTCTGCTGGATATCACCATCGGCAATCCCTATGTGAACCCCCATGTGAACCGCCCCGCCGACCACGGTCCCTACGATCCGCCGGAACATCCCCTGGAAGGCGTGGCCCGTATGTTTGACTGCATTTCCACCGTGCGTGCCGCTGTGCCGGGCATGAAGATCATCAGCTCTTCTCACTCTTATATGCGGCAGTTCTCGCCCTATCTGGCTGCCGGCGCCGTGGAAAGCGGCATTGCCGACATGGCCGGTTTTGGCCGCATGGCATTCGCTTACCCCGATTTTGCAAAAGATATGCTGTACGGCAACGGCTTTGATGAAAAGAAGACCTGCATTGCCTGCGGCAAGTGTTCCGAACTGATGCGCATGGGCAAGGTGGCCGGCTGCGTTATCCGCGATGGCGGCCTGTATCTGCCGATTTACAAAGCCTAAGGAGGAAACACCATGGAAGAACGTAAAATCGCGCTTGTTACCGGCGCGCGTAAGGGTATCGGCTTTGGTGTGGCCAAAGCGCTGGTGCGGGATGGTTATTTCTGTGTTATTACCGGCCGCGGTGCAGGTGTGGAACTGAATGAGCCCCACATGGCGTATCTCCCCTGCGATAACCTGAATCTCGATGACATCCGCAATACGGTAAAGACCGTGTGCGAGACCTACGGCAAGATCGACCTGCTGGTGAACAATGCCGGTGTGGCCCCCAAAGTGCGCCTGGACCTGCTGGAAACCACCGAAGAAAGCTACG
>JAFYOA010000171.1 GCA_017547865.1 Clostridia bacterium | reverse complement strand
CATCAAAAACAAAGCCGGAAGCTGTCTTCCGGCTTTTTTCTTTTGCACCCGGCGCAGTTGTGCCGGGGGAAAAGGCGTGGTATAATAGCTAGGGGAAAACCCTCTCTTGCAGGGTTTTCCTGCTTGAACACCTCACGGTGTTCAATTCACCCCTTTTTCGGGCGCTTCCAAGAAAAGGAGTTTCGCGCTCTGCGGAGAACGAGTCAGGGCTCTGCCCTCACAACCCGCGAACTTTACCGTTACCAAGTCTTATTTGATTTATAGAAGGAACAACACCATGAAACGAACCGTCATCGGCATACTGGCGCACGTAGACGCCGGCAAAACCACGCTTTCCGAAGCCATGCTCTATGGCTCCGGCGGCATCCGTACGCTTGGACGCGTGGACCACGGCGATGCATTTCTGGATACATTTGCGCTGGAACGCCAGCGGGGCATCACCATTTTCTCCAAGCAGGCGGTGCTTTCTCTGCCGGATTGGCAGGCGACCCTGCTGGATACCCCCGGCCACGTGGATTTTTCTGCCGAGATGGAACGCACCCTGGATGTACTGGACTGCGCCATTCTGGTGGTAAGCGGCCCTGCCGGTGTGCAGAGCCACACCCACACCGTGTGGAACCTGCTGCGCCGCCACAACATTCCCACCTTCCTTTTCATTAACAAAATGGACCTGCCCGGTGCCGACCGCGAAACCGCCATGGCAGAACTGCACCGCGCCCTGGGCGACGGTTTTGTCAATATGACCGACTTTGACCCGGAGGCCGCCGCCATGTGCGACGAAGCTCTGCTGGATGAATTTTTGGAGACCGGCAATGTCCGCCGGGAATCCCTCTCCGCTTCCATTCACCGGGGAAAGGTCTTCCCCTGCTGGTTTGGCGCAGCGCTGAAACTGGAAGGCATTGAACCATTCCTGCGCGGCCTGCAGGAATTCGCTCCTACCTCCCCCGCCATGGAAGAATTGGCAGCAAAAGTCTATAAAATCTCCCGCGATGAGCAGGGCGTGCGCCTGACCCATATGAAAGTGACCGGCGGTACCCTGCGCGTACGCGATACCCTGAAAGGCGCCGACTGGGAAGAAAAGATCACCCAGCTGCGGGTGTATTCCGGCGCAAAATACAAAGCGGTGGAAGAAGCCCTGCCCGGCGACATTGTGGCCGCCGTGGGCCTGACCCGCACCGCCCCCGGCCTTGGTCTTGGCGCAGAAAAACAAGGCCATACCCCGGCGCTGGAGCCTGTTCTAACCTACCGGGTGATTTTGCCGGTGGGGTACGATGCCATGAAGGCCCTGCAGCAATTCCGCCAGTTGGAAGAAGAAGAACCCCAGCTGCATGTGGACTGGAACGCCCGCCTGCGGGAACTGCGGGTACAGCTGATGGGACCGGTGCAGCTGGAAATTCTGCACCAGCTGCTGCTGGATCGTTTTAACCTGGAAGTTGAATTTGACCAGGGCAGCATTTTGTACCGCGAAACCATTGCCGCTCCGGTGGAAGGCGTGGGTCACTACGAGCCCCTGCGCCACTATGCGGAAGTGCACCTGCTGCTGGAACCCGCCGAACGGGGCAGCGGCCTGCGCATTGCCACTGCCTGCCGCGAAGATGACCTGGACCGCAACTGGCAGCGGCTGATCCTCACCCATTTGCTGGAGAAACAGCACCTGGGCGTGCTTACCGGTTCGCCCATTACCGATATCACCATTACGCTGCTTTCCGGCCGCGCTCATTTAAAGCACACCGAAGGCGGCGACTTCCGCCAGGCCACCTACCGTGCGGTGCGCCAGGGGCTGATGCAGGCAAAATCCGTTCTGCTGGAGCCCTGGTATGAGTTCCGCCTGGAAGTTCCCCAGGCCAACGTAGGCCGCGCCATGACCGACCTGCAGCGGCTGGGTGCAGAATTTGACCCGCCGGAAACCGCCGGCGATTTCGCCGTTTTAAACGGCACCGCCCCCGTAGCCGCCCTGCGGGATTATCCCCAGGAAGTGACCGCCTACACCCGCGGATTGGGGCGCTTTGCCTGCACGCTGAAAGGCTATGCCCCCTGCAAAAACCAGGCCGAGCTGGCCGGTGCCATCGGCTATTATGCCGAAGCCGACATTGAAAACACCGCCGACAGCGTGTTCTGTTCCCACGGGGCGGGGTACACGGTGTACTGGGCCGATGTACCCAAGCATATGCACCTGCCTTTTGCCTGGGAACCGGAAGCTGATGTACCGGAAGAAGAGGACGCCGTGGAGCCCCAGCAGGAGATGGCCGCCCGGCATCTGGCGCGTATGGCTTCTGACGAAGAACTGATGGCCATTTACGAGCGCACCTATGGACCCATTCGAAAAGACCCCCGCATTGCCATGCAGCCAGTAAAGACAACACGGCCGCAGGAACCGGTGTACCGCGGCAACCCCCTGCCCACCGGGCCGGAATACCTGCTAGTGGACGGCTACAACATTATTTTTGCCTGGGATGACCTGAAAAAACTGGCAGAAGACAATCTGAACACCGCCCGCAGCCGGCTCATCGATATGCTGCGCAACTACCAGGGCTACAAGCAAAGCCCGGTGATCGTGGTGTTCGATGCCTACAAGGTGAAGGGCAACCCCGGTACCATTGAACGCTACGGCGATTTTGCGGTGGTGTACACCAAAGAAGCCGAAACCGCGGACATGTACATTGAGAAGGTGACCTACGAACTGGGAAAAAAGCACCGGGTGCGGGTGGCCACTTCCGATGGACTGGAACAGATCATTATTCTGGGCCATGGCGCCTGGCGTGTCTCCGCCTCCGCATTCCGGGAGGAACTGAAGGAAGTGGAAAAATCCATTCGGGAATTTTTAAGTGAATAAAAAACGTGCCGGTTCTCAGCAGAGAGCCGGCACTTCTGTTCTTGCAATATAAAAACGGAGACAGCCTTTTCGAACAGAGCCACGACATACCAAGCGGTACACACGTGCGCTCAACGTTTCCGGCCCTTCTCTCCCTCCGTCTTCGCCCTACGGCGAATCCACCTCCCTCGTCAGAGGGAGGAAAGAAATGCTTTCTGCAATTGTTTTCCTTTCTTGCTTTTTCTTCACACAAAAAACGGAGACAACTTCTTTTGAAGCGTCTCCGTTTGGTATTGATCAGCCGTCTTTTTCGGTGGTGAATTCATCTCGCCACAGCACGATCTCATCTTTGGCCAACGTAGCCTGCACATCGATGATCCGCTGGTTGCTGCTGCCTTTAAAGCGCAGATCCGGGCTTTTCAGCTCGTCCACAAACTCGCCGTCCACAATCACATCCACCAGCTGCAGAATGCGCTCGGTCACGCTCCAGTCGCCCAGTTTGGCGGCCAGCAGGTCACCTTCAAAATCGTAGCCGGTGTAGATCCACATAGTCTTTTCGGGCAGTTCACGGTCGATGCGCTCCATCAGCCGCAGCACATGGGGCTGGTTTTCCGGCTCCATGGGTTCGCCGCCCAAAAAGGTGATGCCCGCAATAAAGGGACGGGACAGCGCCTGCATCACTTCGTCCTCCACCGCCTGGGTATAGGCCTTGCCATAATCAAAGCTGCGCAGCTCCGCATTGAAGCAGTTTTTGCAGCGATGCCGACAACCGCTGACGAACAGAGAAATTCGCACGCCGGGGCCGTTGGCAACATCGTTCTTTTTGATGGTTGCGTAATTCATGGCAATTCCCTCTTACAGATGCAGCACGCGGGACTTGATCTCCTTGGTCTTGCCCACATTCCAGAAGTTTTCACCCAGATAGCCGCAGGTACGGCGGGTCACGTTCATCTTCTTGTGGTCCTTGTTATGGCACACGGGGCATTCCCACTCGTCATCATCATTGATGATGATCTCGCCGTCGAAGCCGCACACATGGCAGTAGTCGCTCTTGGTGTTGAATTCGGCGTACTGAATGTTATCGTAGATGAACTTCACCAGCTGCTCCAAAGCGGGCAGGTTGTGGCGAAGATTGGGAATTTCAATGTAAGAAATGGCGCCGCCGGAAGAAATCTTCTGGAACTGGCTTTCGAACTCGAACTTAGAGAAGGCGTCGATTTCTTCGCGCACATCCACATGGTAAGAGTTGGTGTAGTAGCCCTTATCGGTCACATCTTTAATGGTGCCGAAACGTTCCTTATCGATACGGGCAAAGCGATAGCACAGGGATTCGGCGGGGGTGCCGTACAGAGCGAAACCGATGTTGGTCTCAGCCTTCCACTGCTCGCACTTATTGCGCAGGTACTGCATTACGCGCAGGGCAAATTCCTTGCCTTCTTCGGTGGTGTGGCTTACGCCCTTCACCAGCTTGGTCAGCTCATACAGGCCAATGTAGCCCAAAGAAATACTGGAATAGCCGCCGTAGAGGTACTTTTCAATGGATTCGCCGGGCTTGAGACGGGCGATGGCGCCGTGCTGCCAGTGCACCGGGGAAACATCGGAACGCACTTCCTTCAGAGCTTCGTGGCGGCACATAATGGCCTCAAAGCAAATCTGCAGGCGATCTTCCAGCAGAGGCCAGAAGTCTTCTTCCTTGCCCTTGCTGAGAATACCCACCTGGGGCAGGTTGATACTGATGACGCCCTGGTTAAAGCGGCCTTCGAATTTATAGTTGCCGTTTTCGTCCTTCCAGGGAGACAGGAAAGAGCGGCAGCCCATGGGGGAGAACACGTTCCCCTCGTAGTTTTCACGCATCTTCTTGGCAGAGATGTAGTCCGGGTACATCCGCTTGGCAGAGCAGCGCACCGCCAGCTTGGTGATGTAGTCATACTTACCGCCCTTCAGGCAGTTGCACTCATCCAGCACATACACCAGCTTGGGGAAAGCGGGGGTAACGTACACGCCGGCTTCGTTCTTAATGCCTTCCAAACGCTGACGCAGAATCTCTTCCACGATCATGGCGTTTTCCTCGGCGTATTCGCTCTGTTCGTTCAGGTTCAGGAACAGCGTAACGAAGGGAGACTGACCGTTGGTGGTCATCAGGGTATTGATCTGGTACTGAATGGTCTGCACGCCGGACTTCAGTTCGTCCATCAGACGATCGCGGGTGAGGCGCTCGATGAGATCCGGGGTACCCAGATCGCCGCATTCTTCGGCAATATTCTTCTTAAACTTGTTGTAGCTCTTGCGCAGGTACTTGCCCAGGTGGCTTACGTCCACAGACTGACCGCCGTACTGGTTGGAAGCAACGGAGGCAATGATCTGGGTCATCACGGTGCAGGCGACCTGGAAGCTCTTGGGGCTCTCGATCATCTTGCCGTTCATTACGGTACCGTTGTCCAGCATATCGCCGATATTGATGAGGCAGCAGTTGAAAATAGGCTGCACAAAATAGTCGGCATCGTGGAAATGCAGAATGCCTTCGTCATGGGCCTTGGAGATCTTTTCCGGCAGCAGGATACGGCGGGTGAGGTCGCGGGAGACTTCACCGGCAATGTAATCGCGCTGGGTGGAGGCGATGACGGTGTTCTTATTGGAGTTTTCCTCGGCCAGTTCCTTGTTGGCGTTTTTAATCAGGCTGAGGATGGATTCATCGGTGGTATTGGATTTACGCACCAGGGCGCGGGTGTAGCGGTAAATGATATAGGCCTTGGCCAGCTCGAACTTCTGCTTCTGCATCAGTTCGTGCTCCACCATATCCTGAATATCTTCTACCAGCAGGCGGGGGCGCTTTTTGGTCTCGATGGAGGCAACAATGCCCTCGATATCCTCTTCGCTGATCCGCTCTTCTTCTTCCACGGCCAGGTTGGCCTTGCGAATGGCGTTGACGATCTTCTGACGATCGAAATCTACGGTCGTACCGTTACGTTTAATAACTTTCACTTCGTTCACCCTTCTTGATTGCTAACGTTGACTTCTTTTCGTTCACTGAAAGCGCCACAGGCGCAGAAAAATGTTCATATAGTAGCGGTGCAAAGCGCGAAACTACCCCTTGAACCGCAGCGCAATATATATACTATATGTTGTGGAGCAAAAAGTCAAGTGAAGTTTTGCTGACAAAAGAGTACACAAAAATCCCGGTTTTGGGACAAACTTATATCCTCCTGTTTTTTTGTTTTCCACGGCTTCGGTTGTTTTGCCAGCAAAACCCTGCCTTTATTTTAAACACAAAAGCAGCGCGCTTCCTGTTTTGCACGTTTTTTCCATACCCTAAAAAAAGATCGGAATAAAAAAATATTTCTCTTGACAAGTTCTTTTTTCTCTTTTGGACAATACAATATTTCGTTTATAACTATTTGAATCTCACAATATATTGTGTGTACCACTCAAGGCCGTGTATTCGCCTCCGGCACACAAAAAAGCAGAGGAAACGCCGCCGCGTGTCCTCTGCAAGCATAAAATGCAACGTATACTACTGCCAGCGCCTCACCAACAGAATGGAACTCCCCTCCCGCTGCAGGAAGTTCTGCAGCTGCTCCAGCGAAATGGGGGTATCCAGTTCTTCCAGCAGGCTCATATCCTCTGCCGTCACCTTCACTTCCCCGGGGCCAAGTTGATTCTGCACCCCCACCCAAATGCACAGGGTTTTCAGGTGCTCCAGTTCCTCCAGCCGGGCAATATCCGGCAGGGCTTCGTCGGTAAAATCCAGCCGCTCCAGATCGGGAAAAGCCAGCACATGGTCTATGTTGACAGGCCGGGGCGTTACGCCGCTGTCTGCCAGGTTCATTGCGTGAGCGTGTCCCTGGGAACCGAAACCGATGATAGCAACTGTTTTGCCGTCTAATAAACCAAAATTGCAATCTACATCATAATACTTCTTAATCATTGTCTTTTCTCCTTTTTATAGAAACT
>JAFYOA010000170.1 GCA_017547865.1 Clostridia bacterium | reverse complement strand
TGCCAGGAGAGGCAGCCGCGGCTGTCGGCCGGGTCATCCGGCAGGCCAAACACAGCAGAGCCTTCTTCGCCAAAGGAAAGCTTCAGGCGGGCGGGGAACTGCACGGCATCGGTCTGGTAGAAGCTGTTGGGGTTGGCGCCGCGGTCTACACGGTAGCCCAGCATATAGCCCATATCCTGCTCCTTCTCCACGGGAGACTGATCCAGCTTATCTTTGGTCAGTTCCTCTTTGGAGGAAGCCTCGAAGCGCACGGTAATGGCACGGCCGGGCGCATAACCGGGAATATCTCTCTTCTTCACGGTGATGGCAGCGGTACCGGAACCCACGCAGTTCAGCTTTTCGCCCTGCTGCACCAGCCAGGCGCGCTTAAAGCCTTCGCAGGCAAAATCAGCGGGCTGCACCACCAGTGCATTCTTGGGTTCCACAGGAATATCGAACACCAGGAAGTTACGCATCACAATGGCACCGGCGCTGTCCTTCAGGTACAGGCGCAGTACAACCACACCGTTGTCCTTGGGCATGGTCAGTTCCAGCGGAGCAAGGTCGGTACGGCCGTAGGTGGTGTAAACAGCACCAAACTGCCCGCCGCCCACAGAGCGGTTGCGGCCGCCGGTGGTCAGCACCAGTTCCCACTCCACCTGCATGGCTTCGTTGTGGTGGGCATCGGTAAAGGAAGAAATGCACAGCGGCACCGTCACCTTTTCGCCGGGGGCACAGGTCTTCATAGGCACAAAATCAGTGGCCAGGAAATCTGCGCTGTGCAGGTCGGCAATGGTCATGTGGGGCACATAGCCCTGGTAACCAAAGTCTTTTTCGGAGTTATCAATGCGGTAATAACCGTTGAATTCGTTAATAACATCGTGGAATTCCGTGAAGACAAAGCCGCTGACTTCATCGTGCAGACGGAACTCATTGAGCATGTACTTGTACTGCCAGGAGATATCGCTGTCGCCGGCAGAACCTTCCACGCCCCACACCGCGCCGCATTCAGAGTTCACCAGCGGCACGTCGGTGCACTTGTAATCGCCGATGTAGTTGTAATCGCCGCCTACTTCGCTGCCTTCAATCTGGTCCACAATACGGTTCTTCACGTTTTCGTAGCCGTTGGCGTAGAAGTGCCAGGTGTTTACATCGGTGATGGTATGGTCATAGTTGCAGGGGGAGTTATCTTCCACCAGGCGGGTGGGATCGTAGTGCTTCACTGCTTCGTAGCAGCGCACAACCCACTCCTGGGTGTCTTTGGTGTAGGTCTTTTTAATGGTGCCATCGGGCTGAGGATCCAGATCCATCAGGCCCCAAGTCTCATTGAACACCACCCAGTAGAAAATGGAGGGATGGTTCACGTCGCGTTCCAGCACTTCCATCATCTGAGGCTCGTACAGGGCACGGGCCACGGCGTTGGGTTCGCCCCAGTAGCAGGGAATGTCTTCCAGAATCAGCAGGCCCAGCTTATCGGCCCAGTACAGTTTGCGGGGCTCTTCCGGCTTGATATGGATACGGGCAGCGTTCAGGCCCACCGCCTTCATGCGCAGAATTTCATTCTTACATTCTTCGTCTGTGGGAAGGGTGAAGAAGCCCTGGGGATTGAAGGACTGATCCAGGGTGGCATGCACATAAATGGGCTTGCCGTTGAGGGTGATGTACTTGCGGCGGCGGTTATCCACACGGGCGGTGCCGACTTCGCGAATACCGAAATAGGTCTCGATCTCATCGCACACCGGGCCGTTTTCGCCTTCGCTCCACAGCTGAATGGTGCCCTCGTACAGATAAGGATCATCCGGGGACCACAGGCGGGGATTTTCCACGTGCAGCACCAGGGTATCACCGGTGGTTTCATCCGTAAATCCGCCGAAAGAAGCGGTCAGCTTGGTCCAGCTGTGCTTGTTGGGGGTTACACGAATGGTCACCAGGCCATCGCACTTGGTGGTAATGCGGAAATTCTCAATGTAGGCAGCGGGGCGCTCTTCCAACCACACGGTCTGCCAGATACCACGGATATTGCCGTAGCCCTGCTTGCCGTAGGTCTGGTACTTGTAATCGTTGTCCACCGCACGAACGATGATCTCGTTTTCGCCGCTGTTGTTCCAGGCATCGGTCACATTCACCGTAATAGGGGTATAGCCGCCCAGGTGACGTGCAAGGTGCTTGGCGTTTACAAAAACATCGCATTCGTAATCCACAGCGCCCAAAATCAGGAACAGATCGTTGGTGCCGGGATCGTACGAAACGACCTTGCGGTACCAGCCGGTGCCGGTACGGTCATCTTCCACACCGGAAAGCGGAGAAGCCCAGGAGAAGGGCACGGTAATGGTGCGGTCAAAGGTGGGTTCATCAAAAGAAAATTCCCAGGTTCCGTTCAGGTTTATCCAGTTTTTGCGCACACGGTCCGGCATGGGATGCAGCGGGCGCGGTATATTTTTTTCAATATTGCTCATACAAAAATCTTCCTTTCATCCGGTTCAAAACAAGTGGCAAACAAACCACCTACCATGATAAGTATAACAGATATCCCCCGCAGGTCAAGAAAAATAAATAAAATTCACACAAATTTCATGCAAAACTCCACCGCACTGCCCAATAAAATTGCCATATTCGGCATAGCGCACGTTTCTTACAGTGTCTGCAACAAAAAACAATTGCGCTTTTCTTCAAAATCGTGTACAGTATAGAGGAAGAAAACATTCCCGCACGGGAGGAAACAATATGATCACATTCAACGAAAAAGAAAAGATTTTTCACCTGAAAACCGATACCACCAGCTACCTCTTTGGCCTGTACGAAGACAAAGCCCTGGTGCACCTGTATTGGGGCGAAGCGCTGGAGACCGACGGCTGCTTTGCACAGATGCTGCAGGCAAAAGACCGCGCCTTTGCCGCCACCGACCTGCCCGGGCTTTCCACCGGTACCCTGCCCATGGAATACCCCACCTTCGGCAGCGCAGACGTCCGCTCCCCTGCCCTGCACGTGCAGTATGCCGACGGCAGCCGCATTACCAAACTGGCGTACGATTCCCACAGCATTGTAACCGGTAAACCCAGGCTGTGCGGTCTGCCCGCCACCTACGCCGAATCCGGCGACGATGTGCAGACGCTGGAAGTGACCCTGAAAGACACCCGCACCGGTCTGACCGTGGTGCTGGTCTACACGGTCTTCCCCCACTTCAATGCCATTACCCGCAGCGCCCGCATTGAGAACAACGGCACCGAGACCGCTGTGATCAAAGAAGCACTGAGCGCCGCACTGGACCTGCAGGAACAGAACCTGCACCTGCTGCACCTGCCCGGCGCCTGGGCCCGCGAACGCTTCCCCCAGCGTGTGCCGGTGATGGAAGGCAAAATGGCCGCGGAAAGTATGCGCGGCGCAAGTTCTGCCATGCACAATCCCTTTATTGCCCTGCTGGATGAAACCACCACCGAGCAAAACGGCCGCACCTGGGCCATGAACCTGGTGTACAGCGGCAACTTTACCGCCGGAACAGAAGTGGAGCCCTACGGCTGCACCCGTGCATTCATCGGCATCAATCCCTTTGACTTCTCCTGGCAGCTGATCCCCGGTGCTTCCTTCCAGACGCCGGAAGCCGTGCTGGTCTTCTCTGCCGAGGGCATCGGCGGCATGTCCCGTATTTACCACAAACTGTACCGCACCCGCCTGTGCCGCGGCGAGTTCAAAGAAAAAGAGCGCTATGCTCTCATCAATAACTGGGAAGCCACCTACTTTAATTTCAACGGTGACAAAATTGCCGCCATTGCCGCCAAAGCTGCCGAAGCCGGTTTGGATTTGATGGTGCTGGACGACGGCTGGTTCGGCCACCGCGACGACGACCACTCCTCTCTGGGCGACTGGTTTGTATACGAAAGCAAGCTGCCCGAAGGCCTGGACGGCCTGGCCAAGCGTGTCAACGGCCTGGGCATGCAGTTCGGCCTGTGGTTTGAACCCGAAATGATCAGCGAAGACAGCGAACTGTACCGCAAGCACCCGGATTGGTGCCTGCACGTGGACGGCTGCGACCGCACGCCTTCCCGCAATCAGCTGATCCTCGACCTTTCCCGCAAAGACGTTTGCGATTACATCATCGAGACCATCAGCGGTGTGCTGAAGAGCGCCCCCATTGCCTACGTTAAGTGGGACATGAACCGCAACATGACGGAAGTGGGCTCTGCTCTTCTGCCTGCAGAAAACCAGGGCGAAGTGTACCACCGCTATATGCTGGGCCTGTACCGCTGCCTGGGAGAGATCACCTCCGCTTTCCCCCATATTCTGTTTGAGAGCTGCAGCGGCGGCGGCGGCCGTTTTGATGCCGGTATGCTGCACTATATGCCCCAGACCTGGACAAGCGACGACACCGATGCCGTGGAACGCCTGTTCATCCAGTACGGCACCAGCATCTGCTACCCCTATTCTTCCATGGGCTGCCATGTATCTGCCGTGCCGAACCACCAGGTACACCGTGTCACTCCCATTTCCATGCGCGGCGATGTAGCCACCCCCGGTCAGCTGGGCTATGAACTTGACCTGAACAAGTTGACCGAAGAAGAGATGGACGAAGTAAAGGCACAGGTAAAACGCTACCGCGAACTGGGTGAGATATTCCACAAGGGTGACCTGTACCGCCTGGTGAACCCGGGCGAAGCCGGCCATGTGGCACTGGAGTTTATCTCTGAAGACAAGAGCAAAGTGGCCGCCTGCCTGTATGTAACCAAGGCCATTGCCAATGCCCCCCACCTGTGGGTGCGCCTGGAAGGCCTGGACCGCACCGCCCAGTACCACGATGTGGCCACCGGCGAAATTTACAGCGGCAGCCTGCTGATGGGCCGCGGCCTACCCTGGGTATGCGACCGCGACTACAAGAGCGAGATCCGCGTATTTGAAAAGATTTAAATTTTGAAAGTGAGGAATACTCCCATGGAATTGAAACAGGCTTTGGAGCAGCTTGACCAGCTGCAGAAAAAAATGTACGCCTTTGGTGTGGCTATGTCCAGCATTCATTTGGATGGCTCCACCGTTGCCCCCAGCGATACCGCTGCCGGCCGCGGCGTGGCACTGGGCATTCTCGCCGGCGAAAGCCACAAGCTGTTCGCTTCTCCCGAAGTGGGCGAGCTGCTGGCTTTTCTCGGTGAGCACACCGATGAACTGACCGACCTGCAGAAGCGCCAGGTGGAAGTGCTCTCCCGTGATTTCAAGAAGCTCTCCATCATCCCCGCCGAAGAGTACATGGAATACGCCATGCTGTGCAACGAGGCCGACGCCGTGTGGCACAAGGCCAAGGCAGAAAACGACTTTGCTTCTTTCTGCCCTCTGCTGGAAAAAGTATTTGCCTTTAACCGCAAATTTGCCGGTTACTACAACGCCGACCTGCCCGCCTACGATGCCCTGCTGAACGAATACGAACGCGGCATGACCACCGAATACCTGGATAAGTTCTTCGGCGCCATCCGCGAAAAGGTCGTACCGGTCATTCTGGCCATCAAAGAAAAGGAACAGATCGACGACAGCTTTATGCACCAGCATTATCCCATCGAAGTGCAGCGCAAATATTCCGATTACCTGATGGAAGTCATCGGTCTGGACCGCAAGCACTGCACCATCGGTGAAACCGAGCATCCCTTCACTTTGAATTTCAACAACAAAGACGTGCGCATCACCACCAACTACAAAGAGGACAACCTGAACTCCTCCATGTACTCCGTGATCCACGAAGGCGGCCACGCCATGTACGAACTGAACATCTGCGACGAAGTGCAGTATTCCTGCCTGGCCGGCGGTGTTTCCATGGGCGTACACGAAAGCCAGTCCCGCTTCTACGAAAACCTCATTGGCCGCTCCAAGCCCTTCATCGAGGCCATCTTCCCCAAGGTACAGGAGTTCTTCCCGGAACAGCTGAAAGGCGTTACCGCCGAGCAGTTCTACAAGGCTGTGAACCGCGCCGAACCCTCTCTCATCCGCACCGAAGCAGATGAACTCACGTACTGCCTGCACATTATGATCCGCTACGAGATCGAAAAGGCCGTGATCGGCGGCGAACTGGAAGTGAAAGACATTCCCGCCACCTGGAACCGCCTGTACAAGGAATACCTGGGCGTGGACGTGCCGGATGATACCCGCGGCTGCCTGCAGGATACCCACTGGTCCGGCGGCATGATCGGCTACTTCCCCTCTTATGCTCTGGGCAGTGCCTACGGCGCACAGATGCTGAAGAACATGGAGCAGGATGTGGAAATTTGGGACAGCGTCGCCAAGGGCGATCTCTCTCCCGTGACCAACTGGCTGAAAGAAAAGGTGCACAAGTTCGGCGGTTTGAAAGAGCCTGCCGACGTGATTGCCAATGCCTGCGGTGAGTTTGATCCCACCATTTACACCGATTACCTGGTGAAAAAATACAGCGAACTGTACAACCTGTAATTGCCAATAACAAAAAGGAGCAGAACCCCGTGTTCTGCTCTTTTTTGAAAAGAGGAATGCCCTATGACCGTACGCGAACTGTTTGAATATTTTTTAAAAGACGCCCACTGGGTAAACCGGGAGACCACCATCGATAACATCCACTTCGGCGATGAAAACACCCAAATCATCAAGGTAGGTACCGGCTGGAGCGCCTGCGTGGACAACCTGAAAGCTGCCGCGGCCGACGGCTGCAATCTGTTTATTTCCCATGAGCTGCCTTTCTGGAAAACCAAAGAAGACCCGGAAACGCTGCCCTGGTACCGCAAGCGCCTGGAAGTGCTGCGGGAAAACAACATGGTGGAAATGAACCTGCACGACACCTGGGATCACTACCCGGAGATCGGTATTCGGGACGGATTTGCGAAACTTTTGGGACTGACCGACCTGGTGCAGGAACTGGATTACATTCACCCCGGACGAAGTGAAGTGACCACCGGCAAAAACTCTCTGGGCATTTACCGTATTGCCCCCACCAAGGCCAGTGATTTTGCCAAATATATGTGTAGCCGCATGGCGGCCATCGGCGCGCCGGGCCTGTGTCTCAACGGCGATGCCGAACAGATGGTGGAAAAAGTAGCCATTGGCGTGGGCTGCCATGTGCCCTCTATGGAGGCTTTTCGTGCCGGCGCCCAGCTGCTGGTGGATGTCTACGACCGCCACAGCCAGGAACGTTCCCGTATTCCGCTGGCAGAAAGCGGCGTGTCGCTCATCACGGTGGAGCACAGCATGGCCGAGACCTACGCCATGAAGCTGATGGCCGACCACATTACGGAGAAATTCGGCATTGAGGCCTGCTATTACCACAACGAGCCCCTGGGCACCTACTACACACCTTAAAACAGCAATAGGGTTTGACGATTACGCGTCAAACCCTTCTATTTATCATTTCCGCACCGTCACGGTATCCTCTTCTCCCACTTTTCCGCACAACATTGTGGAAAAAACATCGTACTGCCCGGCGGTGCGAGCCACCAGGGCATCGCTGCCGTTGGCATAGCAATACCGGCAGCCGTGCAGGCAGGTGTTGTAGGCACCAATGTCCACGCTTTCCACACAGCCGCAGGCCGGGCGCTGGTTCTTGTCTTTGGAAAGTTTCAGCGGTCTCTCCAAAAGCTGTTCCAGCCGGTTCTTATCAATGCAGCATCCCGGCTCTACCCCCTGCGCCCGCAGGTCCATGTTCTCCGCGCAGGTAGTGATGCGCATGCCGTTGGCGCGGGCGATGCGTGCCAGTTTCCCGGCAAAAAGCCGCAGTTCCTCTTCCGGCAATTCCATCGCTTTAAGCGGTGCTATGCGCTTCTGTATTTTCGGGTACAAATCCAAAAAGCTGATCACCACCTGGTCGGTGCAGCCGCGCAAAGCCGCTGCCAGCTTTTCAAACCGACGCAGGTGCTCCTCCGGGGTGTATTTTTCATTGAAAAGAATGGGATCGTACCGCCAGATGACCCGATACGGCCCCAGCTTTTCCGCCAGCCGGCAAAAGCTTTCCACCCGCTTGCTAACCGTTGGCAGATTCGGCTCCACTTCCGGGCCGTAGTCGTTCAGGGTAAACTGCACATAATACGGGAAAGGAATCTCCTCTCCGTGGGCCAGCAGACCCTTCGGATCTTTCGTCCAGAACACAATCGCATCCACCGTATCTTTTGTCAACGGCACACGGCTCACCCGCCGGGGGTTCATGGGATTGCGCACATCTGCATAGCCCTCCCGCAGGCGCTGCAAAAACCACTCCATAAAAAAACGCGGCACATCGGTGCGGCGGCTCACACTCAAAATCATACTCTCCTCCAAAGGAAAACGATCCGCACACAGCAGCACGGATCGCATTTTTTAATAATGAGCCAGCAGGGGATTCAGCGTGCCGCCACTGCGGTTATCCACCACATCGATGAACTCCAGCGCCTTTGCGGAACCCATCAGCACGCAGTCTTCCGGGTTTTCGTTCAGGCGAACCGGCACGCGGGTCTTCTGCGAAAGAAGGGTAGCCAGGCCGTACAAATTGGCCGAACCGCCGGTGAGCACGATGCCGTCGGTCAGCACATCCGCCAGCAGTTCCGGCGGGGCCATATCCAGGGTAGCCTGCACTTTGTCAACAATCTGCATGGCAGGCTCAATCAATGCTTCAATCATTTCATCGGAGGTCAGGGTCAGGCTTTCCGGCAGGCCTTTCACAGC
>JAFYOA010000169.1 GCA_017547865.1 Clostridia bacterium | reverse complement strand
ACGCGGTTGGCGATCTCGGCGGCCAGTTCACCGGGCACCCGTTCACCAGCCTCGTTTTTGGTGTACAGCAGCCGCAGCACCATGTGTTCCAGGTCACTGAAATCCAGCAGGCCTTTTTCTTTTTTGGCGGCTTCGTATGCTTCGGTGAAGCGCAGAATCAGCCCCGCCAGCCGCTCGGCATAGGGGTACACACGGCGCAGTTCTTCCACACAACCGGCAGAATCTGTGGGAAACAGTTTGGCGAGTTTTGTCACCGCGGCTTTCATTTCATCGCGAATGGCGGCCACCCGCAGTTTAAGAGAATCTTCCGCATAGCCCCGGGGCGCACGGGCCGTGGCGAATTTTGCATTGTTCAGCGCCTGCACCAGTTCGTCCCAGCGGTTTTCGTTGCTCATGGCGGCCGCGCGCTGCAGCCAGGCCACATCATCGGCGTACACCGGGTCAAAGGCGCCCAGCAGCTTTTCGTCGTCGCACAGCATGTCACGGGCGGTGCGCATGGTATCGATGCATCCCTGCAGTACATCCTGTGCATGGCGCAGCAACGTTTGCCCCCACACGGAATCCTCCGCGGTTTCGGGGGCTGTGTACAGCCGCAGTTTTTCTTCCAGCCATTCCTGAGGGAAGGGATGGGACTGGGTGAAACGGTACAGGGAGAAAATAATATCTTTTAAAGGGCCGTCATCCCGTTCACCGGAAAAAGCCCCGGCGAATTCTTCGAATTCCGCATCAGCGTAAGCTTCTTCCAGCACGGTATCGCAGGCGGCATGCATCAGGGTCTCTTCCTCTTTGTCATCTGCCACACGGAAATCCGGGGCGATGTCCAGCCGGCAGAAAAACTCCCGGAGAAGATCGGAACAAAAGCCATGCACGGTGCTGATGTGCGCCCGGGCAAAGCACAGCTTCTGCCGGCGCAGGGCAGCGTTGGCAGGGTCACGGGCAATCATAGTGTTCAGTGTGGAAAGAATACGCTCCCGCATTTCGCCGGCGGCAGCACGGGTAAAGGTGACCACCAGCATGCGGTCGGCATCGGTGGGGTGTTCCGGGTCGGTGATCCGCTCGATGAACCGCTGCACCAGCACCGCGGTTTTGCCGGAACCCGCAGCGGCAGAAACCAGCACGGTGCCGTTTCTTGCATCAATGGCATCCTGCTGTTCCGGTGTCCATTTACGCTCCATGGGTCTCCTCCTCTCCGAATTCCGCTCGTATTTCTTCCAAAGATTCTTTATTCAGGGCTTTTTCGGTGCGCACGTCTTCGTCGGTATATTCTTTCAGGCATACACCGGCATAGGGGCACCAGCCGCAGGGATTTTTATTCACCAAAAGGGGCGCAGCGGGAATTTTACCCGCGATGAGCTCTTCCGCCATTTCCCCCACCTTGTATTTTACGTAAGAAAGCACCAGGGCCATGTCTTTTTCGTTTACCACAGCCTCCGGTTTATCGGCCGCGCCGTTCTTAATGCCGGTGGGCAGATACGTTCCGCTGCCGGTGCCGTCCATAGCCAGCAGCAGGTCAGGGTCTTCCTGCAGCAGGCCGTTCATTTTCAGCTTGGCAGAGACCTCTTTTGCCAGCTTGTCTTCCTGGGTACCCTTTTCCGCAGAAATGCTTCCCACGGCGGCGGGCATATACAAAATACCGGCGGGGTTCCATTCGGTGGATTCCGCAATGGCAGCCAGGTAAATAAGCATCTGCAGGT
>JAFYOA010000168.1 GCA_017547865.1 Clostridia bacterium | reverse complement strand
CTTGGCAATGCATTCCAGCTGAGACATGGTGCCGGCGTTGGTGTACTTAATAAAGCTGTAGGAAGTTACGATAAATTTCATTTTTATTCTCCTTACGGACGGATCACAACTTCGTGGCCGGTGCGGGCAGATTCATACAGAGCATCGAGAATGGCCATCAGTTCCACGCCGTCTTCGGCGGGGGCCTTGCACTCGCATTCACCCTTCACGCAGGAAACAAAGTGATCGATCTCGTTTTTAAACAGGTTTTCAAAGCTCAAAGCAGTGGGGGTGGTCAGGGTCACGTTGGTCATGTAGCCGTTTTCTTCGGAATACAGTTCCAGTTCGGGGTCCAGCTTGGCGCCGGCCTTGGTGCCGAACAGTTCGATCTTACCCTCGGGGTTCTTCAGGTTCAGGCTGAAGCTGGCTTCCACATGCAGCACAGCACCGTTGTCGAACCGCACCATGCCGGTGGCCAGGTCTTCCACGTTGCAGATATCTGCGCCGCTGCGGCCGGTGGAGACATAGCCCAGCGCATCTTTAATGTGCTTGCGGTCGCCCAGCTTGTGGAAGGTAGCGCCGTAGGCGGAAATTGCCTTCGGCTTGCCCATCAGGTAGCGCACCAGGTCGATGACGTGAACGCCCAGATCGATGAGCGGGCCGCCGCCGGAAAGCTCTTTGTTGCCGAACCAGCCGCCGGGATTGCCCTTACGGCGCAGGTAGGTAGCCTTGGCGTAATACAGCTCGCCAAAATAATCGTTGTTAATGAAATCCTGCAGCACGGCGCAGTCGTTGCCAAAGCGGCGCACAAAGCCGATCATCAGCACCTTACCGTTCTTTTCGGCCGCTGCCTGCATTTCCAGCGCCAGTTCCTTATTGATGGACATGGGCTTTTCGCACAGAACGTGCTTGCCGGCGTTCAGGGCGGCAATGGTGCAGGGGGCATGGGCAGCGTTCCAGGTGCACACGCTCACCGCATCGATCTCCGGCAGAGCCAGCAGATCGTTCATATCGGTGAACAGGCGGGTCACGCCGTATTTTTCGCCCTGCTTTTTCAGCTGGGTCTCGTTGATATCGCAGAATGCATAGAGCTCCACATCGGGGTTGCGCAGATAGCCCTGAATGTGCTCATTGGAGATATTACCGACGCCAATGACGCCGACCTTGATCTTGGACATAGCGATTCTCCTTCTTATTTATAGAAGCCGCGCAGGAAATCGGCTGCCAGGCGGATATCGCCGGCGGGGTTGGCACCCACTTCGCGCTCAATGGTCAGGTAACCGCGGTAGCCAATGTCTTCCAGCGCTTTCAGGTAGTTGGCAAAGTCCACATCGCCCTGGCCCAGAGGCAGTTCAATAAAGGCGCTGCCTTCCTGAATCACGTCTTCGATGATGCCGTAAATCACTTCGGGGTCGCGGTCCAGCAGCTTGCGGCCGTCTTTGGCATGGGTGTGTACAATGTAGTCCTTCAGGGTGTACACAGCCTGCACCGGGTCATCGCCGGTCACCATCACCAGGTTGGCGGGGTCCAGGTTAACGGAAACGCCGCGGGAACCCAGGGAATCCAGGAAGTTCTTCAGGGTGATGGCGCGTTCCGGACCGGTCTCCACAGCGAAGTGAGCCTGCATGGAATCAGCATAGGCAGCCAGGGTACCGCAGGCATCCTGCATGATCTTATAACGGGGATGGCTGGGATCTTCCGGCACAACACCGATGTGGGTGGTGATGATGTCGGTTTCCAGATCTTTGGCCAGATCCACGATGCGCTTGGATTTTTCAATGAGTTCGGGGTTCAGTTCGGCATCACCGAAACCGTGGCCCAGGTCGCCGCACAGAGCGGAGATGGTGAGGCCGTAGGACTTCACTTCATCCAGAAAAGCCTTGCGCTTGGCGGGGGTCATGGCCTCGGCGGCAAATTCACCGCGGGTGGTATACACCTGAATACCGGACAGACCCAGATCAGCCGCCTGCTTCAGGGCTTCGTGCCAATCGCAGCGGAAAGACTCCAGCAGAACACCAACAGGGAAATTATACATAAAAGAGCAACTCCTTTCGGATTTTCCTCCCATTGCCGGGAGATGTTTTTTGAAACAGCCCCGCAGGCTGTTTGGATTGACAGTTTCTTACTCTTATTTTATAATAAATCCGGCATTTGTAAAGCTTTAATTTTGCTTCGTTTTGGTAAAATCTTGCTTTTTTATCCGGAGGTTCACCATGGCACTCACTTCTTACGAGCCGCTGCCCTTTGCAGAGGCTTCATTCCCCGTCATTTTTCATCTGGATGAACTCCGGCAGCCGGTCAAAGCCCACTGGCACGACGGCATCGAGCTGCTGTTCTGCCTGCGCGGTACCGGCAAAGTGGTAGCAGAAACAGAAGAACTGACCCTGCGCCCCGGCGAGCTGACCATCAT
>JAFYOA010000167.1 GCA_017547865.1 Clostridia bacterium | reverse complement strand
CTCCACAAATGCGTTTTCCGGTTCGTTGTAAATATCTTTGGGCGTACCCACCTGCTGAATCACGCCTTCGTTCATAACCACCACGGTATCGGACATAGAGAGCGCCTCTTCCTGGTCGTGGGTAACGAAAATGAAGGTAATGCCCAGCTGCTTCTGAATATTCTTCAGTTCGCGCTGCATATCTTTGCGCAGTTTCAGGTCCAGGGCAGCCAGGGGCTCGTCCAGCAGCAGAACCTTAGGGCGGTTCACCACGGCGCGGGCAATGGCCACACGCTGCTGCTGACCGCCGGAAAGCTTGGTGACACTGCGCTTTTCAAAGCCTTCCAGGTTCACCAGCCGCAAAATTTCGGTGACACGCTCTTTGATCTCCGCCTTCGGCACCTTCTGCACACGCAGGCCGTAAGCCACGTTATCAAATACATTGTAATTGGGGAACAGCGCATAACGCTGAAAAATGGTATTCACATTGCGCTTGTAGGCAGGCAGATCGTTAATCTTTTCACCGTCGAAGATCACATCGCCCTGATCCGGCGTAAGAAAACCGGCAATGATGCGCAGGGTCGTGGTCTTGCCGCAGCCGGAAGGCCCCAGAAATGTAATAAACTCTTTATCGCGAATGTTCAGATCCAGATTGGAAAGGATGACCTCGCCGTCAAACTCCTTGGTAACACCGCGCAATTCAATGACGTTTTCCATAATGTTCCTCCGTGTAACCCGTAATTTCAATAAAAAAACAGGGGTGCACCCGTGTGCATCCCTGTGGAACAGCTATTTTTCCCACCTTTTTTATGCAAAGGGGGTATTGCGGCTGCATGGCTGTCAGAGTCTATATAAGCAAAAACCTTTTACTACTCTTATTGACCGTTTCACAAGTTGATAACACAAAGGTGTTTCGGTTATAAAGTAACCAACTCATAAAATTTGAGCTTTAAACTCAATCAATAAGGCAACAGAAGTTGCCAGCCGGTTTCCCGGCGATCGGCATCCGACCCGGCTGTCCGTATGGCCTTGGCTTCCCCGTGGGAAGCGGTCGCAATCATTTGCTGTAAACAGACTGTTTTTCAAGCCACGCTCTCGAAACATCGCTTTACATGGAGTATTATGTCACAATTTCTACTAAATGTCAATGGCAAATAAGGGTCGCGGACGGCCCGTATTTGCCATTTTTCATAAAATTATGGAATTTTTACACTTCCAGTGCGGCATTCACGTCAGCCTCGCAGGCACGCATGGCCAAAATGGTCTTATCCAGCAGGTCATCCAGCTCCCAGCCCAGCATCTCCGCACCCTGGCGAATCACATCTCGGGAGCAGCCGGCGGCAAACTTCTTATCTTTGAATTTCTTTTTCAAAGAAGAAAGCTCCATATCCATCACGCTTTTGGAGGGACGCATGCGGGCAGCGGCACCGATGAGACCGGTGAGTTCATCGCAGGCAAACAGAACTTTTTCCATTTCCAACGTCGGTTCCACATCGCTGCACATACCGTAACCATGGCTGCACACCGCGTGTACAAAATCCTCGTCGGCGTCCACTTCTGCCAGCAGTTCCGGGGCCTTTTTGCAGTGCTCTTCCGGACACTGTTCAAAGTCCACATCGTGCAGCAGGCCCACGGTAGCCCAGAAGTCAGCCTCTTCCCCATGGCCCAGTTCGTTGGCAAACCACCGCATCACACCCTCTACGGTATAGGCATGCTGCAGGTGAAACGGCTCGCTGTTGTATTTTTTCAGCAATGCCAGTGCGGCATCGCGTTCCATCATTTTCATTGGTGTACTCCTCCACTTTTATAACGGTTATTCTGCAAAAAAGAGCGATGCAGAAGCCTGCACCGCTCTCTTATAAGCAAATAAAATCCAACGGCTTTCTCACCGGTGCTTAAAAATCACGCGGCGTTCAGCGTACCCGACTTGGCGCCGGACACTGTCCGATCAGATTTCCGGCACGTTGATCTCGACTTCGCGGCCGCACTTAGCAGAACGCACGATGCCGTCGATGATGGCCTGGTTGTAGATGATCTGAGAGGTGGGAACGGGAGCAGTGCCGCCATCCTTGCAGGCATCCACAAAGGAACGGATCTTCTTGAAGAACAGATCGCCGGTATCCTTTTCTTCCGGAGGAATCACGGTCTGGGTCTGCTTGCCGGCCACATCATGATAGAGGACCAGAGGACCGCCGATGGTGCCGTTCCAGCACTCGGTGGAAGGAATGCGCAGGCCGCCCTTGGTACCAAGGATCAGAGCATCGCCGCAGGTATCCATGTGCATGGCCCAGGCAATACGGAAGTCCAGAACGATATCGCCTTCCAGACGAACGAAAGCAGCAGCAAAATCGTCCACGCCGAACTTTTCAGCGTATTCCGGATGACCGGGATAGTAGGACGGGGTAGTGCCGAAGAAAGCGGACTTGTAACCGGTAACGGTCAGGGGCTTCGGATAGCCGATCGCGTTGAGCAGCATATCCAGAGAATAGCAGCCGATATCGGCCAGAGCGCCGATGCCGGCGGTCTCGTCTTCGATAAAGGTGGTGCCATAGGGGGTGGGAATACCATGGCGACGGCCGCCGCCGGTCTGGATGTAGTAGATCTTGCCCAGTTCGCCGGACTCAACGATCTTCTTGATCATCTTCATGTTGCCGTCCAGACGGGGCTGGAAGCCGATGGAGAGGATCTTGCCGCTTTCCTTTTCAGCCTTGCACATGGCAACGGCTTCGTCCAGGGTAACGCACATGGGCTTTTCGCACATTACATGCACGCCGTGCTCCAGAGCATAGATGGAGCATTCGGCATGGGTGCGGTTATAGGTGCACACGCTCACAGCGTCCAGCTCTTCGTTGTCGATCATGGACTTGTGGTCGGGATACACATGGGGAACCGGGATACCCATCTTGGCGCAGAACTTTTCCACCTTGCCGGGGACCAGATCTGCCATGGCTACGATTTCAACGTCGGGGCAGCGGAGCAGGGCCTCGATGTGAGACTCGGCGATCCAGCCGGTACCGATGATACCGTACTTAACCTTCTTGGTGGTGTCGACTTCTTTTACGTCGTCGAAAATCTCTTTAAAACGATCCAGAATATTATCTGCCATTTTCACTACACACTCCTAAGTAAATTTCTGCATATGCAGCTTTGCTTACATTATAACAAACGCATTCCGGCATTTCAAGCGGTATTTGTGTTTTCTGCTATCTTTTGCTGCCTTTTCCAGCAGAAAAAACTCGTTGAAAAATCAATATTTTTCCATCTGCATCTTTACAAATCCAAATTTTCGTGTATACTTATAGTATTCCATCTGTTTTTTAAAACCACATCTCATTGTTTAAATACCAACTTGAAAAGAGAGGAATCCCATGGCTGATTATCGTATTATTACCGACTCCTGCTGCGACCTGACCGCTGCAATGGTGGAAGAGCTGAACCTCCGCGTTCTGCCCCTTTCCTTTACCATGAACGGCAAAACTTATAAAAACTATTCCGACGGCCGCGAAATGGACAACGCTACCTTCTACGGGCACATTAAAAACGGCGCTATGCCCACCACCTCCCAGGTGAACCCGGACGAATGGGAATCTGCTTTTGACGAGATCCTCGCCAACGGCGAAGATCTGCTGGCGCTGGTGTTCTCCTCCGGCCTCAGCGGTACCTACCAGAGCGCCTGCATTGCCCGGGAGACCATGGCCGAAAAGTATCCGGACCGCAAGATCGTGGTCATCGATACCCTGTGCGCTGCTCTGGGCCAGGGCCTGTTGGTTTATCTCACCGCCCAGAAAAAGGCCGACGGCGCTTCCATTGAAGAAGCCGCCGCTTACGCAGAAAGCCTCATTCCTCAGCTGGATCACTGGATCGCCGTGGACGACCTGTTCCACCTGAAGCGCGGCGGTCGTGT
>JAFYOA010000166.1 GCA_017547865.1 Clostridia bacterium | reverse complement strand
TCATCGGTTCGCCTCCGGGCTATGTGGGTTACGATGAAGCCGGCCAGCTGACGGAAAAGGTGCGCCGCAAGCCCTATTCCGTTATCCTGTTCGATGAAATCGAAAAAGCACACCCGGATGTAATGAACATTCTGCTGCAGATTTTGGACGAGGGCCGTATTACCGATGCCCACGGCCGAACCGTCAGCTTTATCAACACCGTCATCATTATGACCTCCAACGCCGGCAGCGACCGCCGCGAAAGTGCCCTGGGCTTCGGCAAGACCGCCGATGATGCCAGCCGTGAAAAGGCCATGAAGGCCCTTTCCGAATTCCTGCGGCCGGAGTTTTTGAGCCGCATCGACGAAGTTGTTGTGTTCCGCAACCTCAGCGAGGAAGATTACGGCAAGATCGCCGGGCTGATGATGGGCGAATACGTGGAGTCTTTGCAGGAGCGCGGCATTCGTTTTGCCTTTGATGATGCCGCCTGCCAGTGGCTTGCCAAAAAGGCCCATGGCGGCCGCAGCGGCGCCCGTGACCTGCGCAATCTTATCCGCCGGGAAGTGGAAGACAAAATTGCCATGCTTCTGGTGGAAAAAGGTGAAGATGCCGTTTGCGGTGTCGCGGTTACCGTGCGCAACGACGAACTGGCCATCGACAGCCTGTAATTCAATAAAAAATGGCGATCCTCGGTTCAAAACCGGGCATCGCCTTTTTGTTTTTACCGATAAGACACCGGAAGTGACCGAACAGACAAAAAACGGGATTTCTCCCTTTTTATTTGCTAAGATGATATTGCAAACAAAAAAGGAGGATGAACGATGACAGCAATCAAAACAAGCGGGCTTGTAAAACGCTATAAAAAGATTACGGCTGTGGATGGGCTGGACCTGGAAATAGAGCAGGGAGAACTGTTCGCTCTGTTGGGGGTGAACGGTGCGGGAAAAACCACTGCCATCAAAATGCTTTCCTGCCTTACGTCCCCTACCGCCGGAGAAGCCATGGTGGGTGGCTGCAGTGTGGTAAAAGAGCCGGAAAAGGTAAAAAGACTCATCGGTGTGTCTCCCCAGGAGACCGCAGTGGCACCAAACCTTTCTGTTAAAGAAAATCTGGAGCTGATCTGCGGTATCCACGGTTTTTCCAAAGAAAAAACGCGGGCAAAAATTGAAGAACTCACCGGGCAGTTTGATTTGGAGAGCGTGCTGGGGCGAAAAGCCGGGAAGCTTTCCGGCGGCTGGCAGCGCCGGGTCAGCATTGCCATGGCACTGATCAGCGAACCGCAGATTTTGTTTTTGGATGAACCCACGTTGGGGCTGGATGTACTGGCACGGCACGATCTGTGGGAAACGATCCGAACGCTGAAAGGCCGGGTGACGATCGTTCTCACCACCCATTATATGGAAGAAGCCGAAGCCCTTTCGGATCGCATCGGCATTTTGAAAAACGGGCGGCTTCTCGCCGTGGGAACGGCAGAAGAACTGAAAAAAGCCGCCGGGTGCGACGACTTTGAAACAGCTTTTGTTTCCATTGTAAAGGAGGGGACACGATGAGAGCCATGCCCTTTGCCAAACGATGCGCAAAAGAAATTCTGCGCGACCCGCTCACTCTCTCTTTTGGGCTGGGGTTTCCGTTGATTTTGCTGCTGCTTCTCAGCACCATCCAGGCCAATATTCCTGTCGGTCTGTTTGAAATCAACGTCCTGACTCCGGGCATTACGGTGTTCGGCTTGTCGTTTATGACTCTTTTTTCGGCCACATTGATTGCCAAAGACCGGGAAAGCGCTTTTTTGCAGCGGCTGTACACTACCCCGCTGACCAGCCTTGATTTTATTTGGGGTTACATGCTGCCTATTTTGCCCATTTCTCTGGGGCAAACACTTATTTGTTACCTTGCTGCCATTCCTTTGGGGTTGACGGTGAGCATTCACATCGTGTATTCTGTGTTTGGAATCATCCCCATGGCGGTGTTCAATATTGCGCTGGGATTGCTTTTCGGCAGTGTTTTGGGGGTAAAGCAGGTGGGCGGTATTTGCGGTGCACTGCTCACCAATCTTTCTGCCTGGCTTTCCGGGGTGTGGTTCGATTTAAAACTGGTGGGCGGCCTTTTTGAAAAAATAGCGTACGCCCTGCCTTTTGTGCATGCTGTGGAAATGGAAAAAGCACTGTTCGCCGGAGATTTTGCTTTGGCGGCGAACCACGCATTACCGGTTGTGCTCTACAGCGCATTGGCTGTGGTGGCCGCTGTGTTCTGTTTCCTGCGGCAAATGAAAAAACAGTAAGGATATGAAGCGATGAAATACAGATTGATCATCGATAAAAATGCGGAAGAGGAGATCGTGGCGGTTGTACACGCCCCCTCTGCACTGACGCAGCAAATCGAAAATCTTGTCTGCAGTTTTTCCGGGGCAGACAGCATAGTGGGGCACCGAGAGGACGAACGACGGAAGCTTACCTTTGAGGAAATTGAATGCATCACCATTTTAGAGCGAAAAGTGATCGCCATTGATGGCCGAGGTGTGCATTACCGCCTGCAGGAGCGCCTGCGGGAATTGGAAGAACGGCTGCCTTCTTATTTTATCCGCATCAATAAATCATCTCTTGCCAACGAGCATCGTATCCTGCGGTTCGATGCGACATTCAGCGGCGGTGTGGATGCGGTATTTCAATGCGGCTGGCGGGAGTATGTCTCTCGGCGCTGCTTTGCGGAGATACGGAGGAGGTACGAGAAAAAATGAGAAAGAATGTGCTGGAATTTCTTCGCCGCGGCCTGTCTGCCTGCGGCGTGGGCCCGCTTGTGCTGGCGGTGATTTATCTGATTCTGCGGCAGAACGGGATGGAGACCCTGACAGTGGGACAGGTTTGCACCGGGATCTTTTCGATTTCTGCCCTGGCATTTATTGCGGGCGGTATGAATTTTATTTACCGGATCGAACGCCTGCCTTTGATGCCGGCGATTCTGATCCACGGGAGCGTTTTGTATGTCAGTTATCTGGTTACGTATTTGCTCAATAATTGGCTGGAATGGGGGATGCTGCCCATTTTGGTGTTCACCGGCATTTTTGTGCTGGGTTACCTGGTAATCTGGGTCATCATCTATTCCTTCATAAGGCGGAATACGAATAAGATCAATGAAATGCTGAAGAAAAAG
>JAFYOA010000165.1 GCA_017547865.1 Clostridia bacterium | reverse complement strand
GAAAGCTATTTGTTGCTGTGGACAAGGACGCTTTTGCTGACAGCGTGGTGACTTGGCGTGGTTGTTCCGCTGGGTACCGCACCATGGCATTACAGAACATTGCTGCGACAGAGGAAATCCTGAAAGGCTCAGAACTTTGTTTCCGGTACAGAACGCAGCGAATAACAGGAGATGAATTTCATCCGTATTTGCTGCAGGTTTTTCTGGATCCAAAAGATTCGGATGCAGAAGCTGTGGAGTATCAATTATCAGAAAATGCGTTTGTTCTTTTAATTTATACCGATCAATGGGAACAGGATATTCACTATTCCCGTGGGTATAGAAAAGAATAAACTGAGGAGGGCGTGTGTATGTTTGAAAAAGTCAGTTGGAACCTGGTTTTTCTTGGTACGGCCTATATGGCGCTGTCGCTGCTTTCCCTTGCGTTCCCCCGGCTGCTCATCACCAAAAAGCTGGAAAACGAACTGGGCACGCCCCGGCGCCAAAAGTACCTGCTGTGCCAGCGGGTCAATCTGTTCGTTTTGGGTGCGGTGCTGGTGTTCCTTGGCGGCCTGCCGGAGCATCTCCTGCTTTGGGTGGGTATCCCTCTGCTGGCGGCGGTGCTGGCAAGCTTTGTGCTGTGCAATAAGCGCACCACGGGGCTTTTCCTGCCGTGGATGTAATTGAATTTTTGGCTTTCCCTCGGAACCCCTCCCGGCGCGTGGGTTCCGGGGTGACGCAGCTGCAAATTTCTTGCTTTTCAGGGGACGCTCTCACTTGCAGAGCGTCCCCTCTTGGCTGCAAACAGCCAATTCACCCCTTGCAGAGCGCTTCTCAGGCAAATGAGTTTCGCATTCTGCGGATAAGCGCCGCTCCACACACAAAGTGTGTTCCGCTTTTAGTTGCGCAAACGCAACTAACCGGGGCTTTGCCCCTTCGATCCCCACAATCTTTTGAAAAAGATTGACCAAAACTTTTACGTTTTCATTATTACCGGCAACTGCTGGTGTATTGTGAATTGTCAATCGCCCCAAATTGTGCTATACTGTGCCCAAAGCCCGGTTTGAAAGGAGATGCCCCCTATGATCACCGAATATTTCACCCTGCCTTCCCCGGTGGATGGCCTGCTGCTGGACGGCGTATTTGTTCTGCCGGAGGAACCGCCCAAGGCGGTGGTGCAGCTGGCACACGGTATGTGCGAGCATAAAATGCGCTACCTGCCCTTTATGGAATACCTGGCGCAGCAGGGCTACGCCTGCTGTATGCATGACCACCGCGGCCACGGCAAAAGTGTGCGCACTCCGGAGGATCTGGGCTATTTTTATGCGGGCGGCGGCCCTGCCGTTGTGGAGGATCTTCACGCGGTGAACACCATGCTGCACGAAAAATTCCCCGGCTTGCCGGTGTATTTGTTCGGCCACAGCATGGGTTCTCTGGCGGTGCGGGCGTATGTGAAGAAATACGACGACACCATCGATGCCCTAGTGGTGTGCGGCAGCCCCTCCAAACCTGCAGGGGTTGGCGCGGGCAAAGCGCTGGTGCGTTTGCTGCGGGCCATTAAGGGAGAAAAAGCCCGTTCAAAACTGGTGGACAGCATTCTCAACGGCTCCTTCGATAAGCCTTTCAAAGACGAAAACCGCAAGAGCGCCTGGTTGAGCAGCGATCCCGCCGTGGGCGAAGCGTTCAATGCCGATCCCCTGTGCAACTACACCTTTACCCTGAACGGCTATCTTTCGCTGCTGTATTTGGTGAACGAGACCTACAACGAGAAAAACTGGGGCATGAAAAACAAAGAATTGCCGGTGCTCTTTGTGTGCGGCGGCGATGACCCCTGTGTGATCTCTGCCAAAAAGTTCGTGCAGTCTGTGTGGCATATGGAGCGTATGGGCTACAAAAACGTATTCCGCCGGGTGTACAGCGGCATGCGGCACGAAATTCTCAACGAAGTGGATAAAGAAACCGTTTACCGGGAACTGAGCG
>JAFYOA010000164.1 GCA_017547865.1 Clostridia bacterium | reverse complement strand
CCGGCGGCCATGCGCACCAGGTTATCGAACAACCGCACGCTGATGTAATTCCCTTTTTTGAATTCCTCCACCCACAGGCGGAAGAAGGTTTTCAGGAAAGAAGCATACAGCTCCGGGGTCAGCGAGTAATCGCCGCCGTCGCCTTCCAGCGGATCCAGGCAGGGGATGATCTGCACGAATTTAAAGTCGTTTTTCTTGTAGAATGCCATCAGCTGCTGGGGGTGGCGGGCCAGGGGGCGGGTCAGCACCGTAAGAATGTTAAAGTCCACCTTATGTGCACGCAGGCGCTTCACGGTTTCCATTACGGTGGTGAAGGTGCCGCTGCCTTTGGCATCCACCCGGCAGAAGTCGTGCTCTTTTTTGTGGCCGTCCATGGAAAGCCCCACTAAAAAGCCGTGTTCTTTCAAAAAAGCGCACCATTCGTCGGTGAGCAACGTGCCGTTGGTTTGCAGGCTGTAGGCCAGCGTGGTGTTTTTGGGGCAATGCTCCGCTGCATAGGCGGTAAAATCCCGGAAGAATTCCAGCCCGGCCAGGGTGGGTTCGCCGCCCTGAAATGCAAACGAAACCGTACCGCCCCGGTTGGCGGCAAAGGCATTGTCGATCAGCTTGTGGGCGGTCTCACTGCTCATGTTGCCGTAGTTCTTTACAGCGCGGCTGTCGCTTACATCGGCGTAAAAACAGTAGCGGCACCGCAGGTTGCAAGCGGCAGAAGCCGGTTTGATCAAAACGGAAAAGGACATGTGGATCCTCCTAAAAACAAAATAGAACAACAGTATCATACCTTACTTTTGCTGTTTGGTCAATGGTGTTGTGGGGTGTGTCAATTTATAGGAGGAAAAATCTGTGCTTTCTCCAGTTTACAGGAAGAATACAATATGTTATGATGAAAAAAACAGCAATAGGAGACTTACTTATGCGTGAATGGTGTAAAAAAACAGCGAAAGCCAATTGGTTCAACCGGGTGACCCTGGGTGTGATTATTGTCTTTTCCATTATTTTGATCCCCGATGTTGTTGCTATGCTCAGTGCCACCACAGATAAACCCTATGTGCCGATCATCCCCCAGCCGGTGCACGATATTGCCCTGCTGCTTACCTGCGGCTGGTTTGCTTTTGAAATGATCACCCGCTTTGTGGCGGATGGCCTGGCCTTTTTCCGTTCCCGCCGCAATGTGTTTGATATCATTATGTGCGTGCTTACTGCCGTGCCTTACTGCGATTGGTGCGCTATGCTGCGCCTGATGCGCAATATTTTCAACGACAGCATCGAGGCCCCGAAGATGGATGGCCGCAGCGGGACCATGCGCTGATTTGGCGAAACAGCGGAGGTATGGCTGTATGAATTTTGATTACGAGCGGCTGGAAAAACGCTGGGCGGCGTATTGGAACCGGGAAAACGAAGATCGACCGCTGATCAGTCTGACCGCGCCGAAGGGGAGTGTGACGGCGGAAGAACTGAAGGCACCGCCGACCCTGCGGGAAATGTGGCTGGATACGGAATACCAGCTGAAAAAAGCCCGCCGCGGCATGGCAAATACCCATTATCTCGGCGAGGCTTTCCCTATGTTTAACCCGAACCTGGGGCCGGACCTGGTGGGTGCTGTGTGCGGCTGCGGTCTGGAGTTTGGCGAGCGAACCAGCTGGGCTGAACCCTGCATGGAAGAATACGGGGATTTTCCGCCCATTGTATTTGATGAAAATAATTTTTGGTGGAAGAAGATCTGCGAAATCACCCAGGCGGCGGTGGATGATGCCAACGGTGATTACCTGGTGGGCATCACCGACCTGCACCCCGGTGCGGACGGTCTTGTTTCTCTGCGCGGGCCGGAACCGGCTGCCATGGATATTTACGACGATCCGGAGCAGTTTAAACAGCGTGTGTGGGAGATTTTTCCTGTGTTTAAGGAAATGGCCGCCCGCCTGCATGGGATCATTTCTGCCAAACAGAAGGGCTGCACCAACTGGATGGGCATTGTTCATCCCACAGACCTGTGGTATGTGACCAGCTGTGACTTTTCCTGCATGATCTCGCAGGATAATTTTGAAGAATTTGTTGTGCCGGAACTGCTGGCAGAACTGGATTGGCTGCCGGCTTCCATGTATCATCTGGATGGCCCCGGGGCCCTGCGCCACCTGGACCGCCTGCTGCAGATGGACAAGCTGAAGGGCGTGCAGTGGGTGTACGGCGCCGGTCAGCCTTCTGCCCGGTACTGGCTGGATGTGCTGAAGAAGATTCAGGCGGCGGGAAAGTGCATTCAGGTCGCTTGCGAACCGGAGGATATTGTGCCCGTGTGTGAGGCGCTGGATCCCAACGGTGTGCATCTGATCTGCGGCGCACCGGATAAAGACACCGGCGAAGCCATGCTGAAAGAGATGGAACGCATTTATCGCCAAAAGCGCGGCGTGTTTGCGCTGAAATAAGAGGTACGTATGAAAACGATCGGGATCGTCTGCTGTTCCAACGGACAGCGGGAAGAATGGCGGCCGCAAAACGAAGCCCTGGCTGCTGTTCTGGCAGAACTGGATTGCCGGGCGGTTTTCAGCCCCTGCATTTACGCGGTGGATGGTGTTGCCTCCGGAAGTGGGCAGGAACGTGCCGCTGCGCTGATGAAGTTTTACCTGGATGACACGATCGACATGATCTGTGATATTTCCGGCGGCGATATTGCCAACGAAGTGCTGGGTTTTTTGGACTACGAAGCCATTGCCCGGCACCCCAAGCCGCTGTTCGGTTACAGCGACCTGACCACGGTGCTGAACGCCGTATACACCAAAACCGGTGTGCAGAATGTGCTGTACCAGCTGAAAAACCTGGTGTACAGCCGGGGAGAAATGCAGCGGCGTGTGGTTGCAGATTACCTGCGGGGCGGGGAAGAGCTTTTCCGTTTTCCGGTGGATTTTTTGCAGGGAGAGCGGATGGAAGGAACGTTGGTGGGCGGCAATGTTCGCTGCCTGCTGAAGTTGGCGGGCACGCCGTATTTCCCGGATATGCACGGCAGAATTTTACTGCTGGAAGCCTTAGGCGGCGAGCGAGAACAGCTGATCACCTATTTCAGCCAGCTGCGGCAAATGGGTGTGTTTGAACAGGTGAACGGCGTGCTGCTGGGCACTTTTACAAAAATGGAAGAGAAGCAGCTGTGCCCCACGGCGTGGGAATTGCTGCTGCGGTATGTGCCGGCTTCTCTGCCGGTGGCGAAAACGGCTTTGGTCGGCCATGGGACAGATTCCCGCGGTGCGGTCATTGGCGGGCAGGTTAGTTTTACAAAATAAAAAAGGGGAATGTCTTCTTGCGGAAGGCATTCCCGTTGTTTTTATTTTACCGGCTTTTCCATAATGTAGTCCCGGTTTACATAGCCGTTGGGCAGAGGGATATCGATGGTCTCGATGATTTTGAATCCGCGGCCAAGGTAGGCGCGCATGCCCAGGGTGTTACCCTGGTTTACGTTGAGCCGGATGGGCAAGTTGTATTTGGCAATCAGGTCATCGAACACCGCAGAGGAAATGTGTTTGCCCCGGAATTCGCTTTTCAGGTACAGCTTGTCCAGGTACACATGGTCCGGCTGCAGGGAATAGGCGGTGAAGCCTGCGGTTTCGCCATCCAGCAGAACATATTCATACAGCATGCCGCCGGCCTGAATGGCCAAAGCGTTTTCGTAATCAAAATATTTATGGGTCAGCAGATCGATCTGCCCGGCGGGCAAAATCTCTGCGTAGCATTCTTTCCATATGGGGGCAGCAAATTCGTACAGCTGCCGAAGGTCGTTGTCTTCCATGGGTTTGTAGGTGATCATTTGGTTTCCTCCTTTTGGATGATTTTGTATTATACTACTTTAAGTGGGGAAAGTAAAGAAAATGTTTAGAACACAATGCCGGGGGAGGAAAGGCGCCGGGAACAATTGACAAACAGCCCCGAAGTGCGGTAGAGTTATATTGGAATAAAAGGAGGCGATGGTATGGAGCGTTTGAAAAAGCAGCACCGGTGGTACCCAAAGGTGACCCGGCGGGATCTTCTGATTACATCTGGCATTTGTGCAGTGACCTGTATCCTTTGTTTTTTGCTCAGCTTTTTGGGCGACGGTACCAACTATGCGCCCATGATCTTCGTCCTCTCTGTGTTTATGACGGCACGCTTTACCAACGGCTATGTATACGGCATTGTTATGTCGCTGGTGGACGTACTGCTGGTAAACTATGTGTTTACCTACCCGTATTTCACCTTTAATTTTACGCTGGCCGGGTATCCCATCACCTTCATCAGTTCGCTGGCTGTGTCGCTTACCACCAGTGCCCTTACCTCCCGTGCCAAGCAGAGTGAAAAGATCCGCATGGAGGCCGATCGGGAAAAAACCCGAAGCAACCTGCTGCGGGCGGTTTCTCACGATCTGCGCACTCCGCTGACTTCCATTTTGGGGGCAATTTCTGCGGTTTCCGAAAACGACGAAGCGCTTTCTCACGAAGAGCGTGTGGCGCTGCTGCACAGCGCGCAGGACGATGCCCAGTGGCTGATCCGCATTGTGGAGAACCTGCTGGCGGTGACCCGGGTGGACAGCGGCGGCAGCCGGGTTGTAAAAACCCCGGAGGCGGCGGAAGAGGTGCTGGCGGCGGCCTTGGCAAAATTTAAAAAGCGTTTTCCGGAAGTGAATGTACAGGCCCAGGTGCCCGATGAATTTTTGATGGTGCCCATGGATTCTCTGCTCATTGAACAGGTGATCGGCAATTTGTTGGAAAATGCCGTTTTGCATGGAAAAAATGCCGATCAAATCCGACTTTCCGTGTATCGCCGCGGGCAAAACGCCGTGTTCGAAGTGCGCGATAACGGCTGCGGGATTTCGCCTGAAAAACTGAAGGATATTCGGGACGGAAAATCTGTTTCTGCCGGAACAAGCGGCGACAGCCACCGCAATATGGGCATTGGCCTTTCGGTGTGCCATTCCATTATTAAAGCCCACGGCGGCAGCCTGTATGCAGAAAACGCCCCGGAGGGCGGTGCAGTTTTTTCTTTTGATTTGGCATTGGAGGAAAATTATGAGTAACCATAAATACCGCATTTTGGTTGTGGAAGATGATATTGGCATTGCTAATTTTATTCAGACCATGCTTTCCAGCGCCGGATACCAGGTGCTACGGGCGGCCAATGGGGCCAATGCCCAAATGCTGATCACATCCCATTGCCCGGATCTGGTGATTCTGGATCTCGGTTTGCCGGATGTGGATGGGATCAACATCATTCAGGCGGTGCGGGAATGGTCCCGCATGCCCATCGTGGTGGTTTCGGCCCGTACACACGAGAAAGACAAGGTGGCTGCCCTGGATATGGGGGCGGATGATTACATTACCAAGCCTTTCGGCAGTGAAGAATTGCTGGCGCGCATTCGCACGGCGCTGCGCCATGCGGCCGGTTCGCTGCAGGATGCCCCTCTGACAGGTGTGTTTCGTGCCGGTGAACTGGAAGTGGATTACGACAAACGCCGGGTGTATATTGCCGGGCAGGATGCCCGTCTGACCCAGAATGAATTCCGTATTGTGGCGCTGCTTTCACGCTATGCCGGCCGTGTGCTGACCTACGATCACATTATTCGGGAGGTATGGGGGCCGAATTCCGGCGGCGATAACCAAATTTTGCGGGTAAACATGGCAAATATCCGCCGTAAAATAGAAAAGAACCCGGCCGAACCGGTGTATATTTTCACGGAGATCGGTGTGGGTTACCGTATGGTGGAGGGTGCCTGAATTTAAATTTAATAAAAGACATGAAAATCCCCTGTTCTTTTTCAGGGGATTTTTGTATAATAAAAGCATCGGCCTGTGCCGTATAATGCAAAACTTTGATTGAAAGAAGCTGTGATGGATTTTGGATAGAAAAACAGCCGGCTATGTGCTGCGCATTATTTTGGCTGCAATTTTATTTGTGTTTATGCTGTGGAACCTGGAAACGATCGGTGCGTTTGCCCTGCAACTGTTCAACCTGCTGTTCCCGGTGATTTTGGGGTTGTGTGTAGCGTTTGTGCTGCACCCGCTGGTGGATGCGGTGGAACGCCCGCTGAAAAAGCTGAGCAAGCTGCTGAAAGGCAGAGGGGGCTCTCTGTGCCGTGCAGCCAGCATTGTGATTTCGCTTGCCATCGTGGTGGGAGTGGTCACCCTGTTGGCGTTCATCGTTCTGCCGGAGGTAACGGCCACCATTCGAGGGTTTGTGAATAACATTCCCTATTATATCGGACAGGTGCGTTCCTGGGCCGAAAAGCTGCCGGCGGTGTGGGCTTTTATCGAAAGCCTGAATATCGATTTCACGCAGCTGCAGATCAACTGGCAGCAGATAGCCCTGACCGTGACCGATTTTTTTGAAGAACAGTGCCGGCAACATGCTCTCCGGTGTGCTGGGGGCAACTGCCACCCTGTTCGGTGTTATGGTGGATGTGCTCTTCGGGTTTATTATTGCCCTGTATGTGTTGGCGCAGAAAGAACAGATCGGCCGGTTCTGCACCCGGTTTGTCAAAGCGTTTCTGCCGGAAAAGGCGGGAAATTATCTCTTCTATGTGGCGCGGGTGGCCGATGAGGCGTTCACCAATTTTGTCTCCGGCCAGCTGATCGAAGCACTGATCATTGCTGCACTTTGCTATATTGGCATGACGATCTTTGGGTTCCCCTATGCGCTGACCATTGCCACGGTGGTGGGATTCACAGCGCTGATCCCTGTGTTCGGTGCCTGGATCGGTGCGATCTTCGGTGCATTGCTGATCCTTACCGTTTCTCCCATGAAAGCTCTGCTGTTTTTGGTTTTCCTTGTGGTGCTGCAGCAGTTGGAAGGCAACCTGATTTACCCCCGTGTGGTGGGCAAAACCATGGGACTGCCGGGGCTGCTGGTTATGCTGGCGGTGCTTACCGGCGGCAGTGCCTTCGGTGTGCCGGGTATGCTGTTCAGTGTGCCTTTGTGCTCTGTGGTGTACACCTTGCTGAAAGAGGCTATGGCCGAGCAACTGAAGAAAAAAGCGTTCAAAGCTCCGCATAAAGTATAACCAGTAGAAAAGAGGGTACTGTTATGGCAATTCGTACCGCATCCATGCTTATTCACCCGGATGAACTTTCGCAAAAATGGATCCGCCGGGCGGCGGATTCCGGTGTTCCCACCCTTGCCCTGCACCCGCCGGGGGGCAAAAACGCCCACCATACCATGGCAGAGCTGCTGCAGAAACTGGAAGAACCGGCGTATCGCGCACTTTTGGACGAAGCCGCTGCAGCCGGGCTGCAGATTGAATGCGAAATGCACGCTGTGCGGTATCTTTTGCCGGCGGAACTGTTTGAAGAACACCCGGCGTGGTTCCGTATGAACAAAGAGGGCGAACGCACGCCGGACCTGAACTGCTGCGTGACCAATATAGAAGCCCTGGACTATATGGCGGAACGTGCCGCCGAAGCAGCCAAAAAGCTGTATCGGAACAGTCACCGGGTTTTCTTTTGGACAGACGATGCCCACGATGCTTTCTGCCATTGCCCCAAGTGCGCGCAGTACAGCCCTTCGGACCAACAGCTGCTGGTGATGAACCACCTGCTGCGCCGGCTGAAAAAAGATGACCCGCAGGCGGAAATGCCTTACCTGGCCTATTTTGAATGCCTGCAGCCGCCCACAAAAGTAAAACCGGAAGAGGGCATCTTTTTGGAATATGCCCCCAT
>JAFYOA010000163.1 GCA_017547865.1 Clostridia bacterium | reverse complement strand
TTTCAATTTCTTCGTGCAGCTTTTCTTCAAATTCCTTGTTGCTCAGGCGGCTGTCCAGGGGCAGCACCGCATCAAAGATCAGATTGCTGTAATCGACGCATTTTATCATGCGGAAATCGTGCACCGTTACCCGGTCATCAATGGAAAGAGCGGCTTCCGTCACCAGGGTACGCATCCGGCCCACTTCCTCGTTGTTGGTTTCAATGGGGTCCATATGAATCACGCTTTCGCAGCCTACCGCTTTATCAATGGCGGCTTCGGCCTGCTCCATCACATCGTGCAGCACATAAATATTCCCGTCGCCGGAGACCTCCGCGTGCAGGGAGATCATCAACCGGCCGGGGCCGTAATCGTGCACAACCAGGTCGTGTACTGCCAAAATTTCCGGGTAGCTCAGCGCAATGCGGGTCACCTCTTCAATCACTTCCGGATCCGGTGCCCGGCCCAGCAGGGGGCTTAGGGTCTCCCGGGCAGAACTGATGCCGGCCCACAGAATAAAGCAGGCCACAAAAATACCGCACCAGCCGTCAATGTTCACATAGAAGAACATATTGGCCAGCATGGAGCCCAGCACCACCGCGGTGGCAATGCAGTCGTTCAGGCAGTCGGCGGCGGTAGCTCCCATGGCGGGGGAGCCGATCTTGCTGCCGATGTGCTTGTTGTAGAAGAACATATAGAACTTGACGCCGATGGATGCCAGCAGAATGCAGATGGGCAGCAAACCACCCTCTACCGGTGCGGGGTGCAAAATCTTGTCGATGGAAGAACGGCCAAGTTCGTACCCCACCAGAATGATGATAACAGAAATGGCAAGGCCGGTGATGTATTCGTACCGCCCGTGGCCAAAGGGGTGTTCCTTATCGGCTTTTCGGCTGCTGAACTTGAAGCCGATGAGGGTGAGTACAGAGGAACCGGCATCGGAAAGATTGTTGAAGGCATCGGCCATAATGCCAATGGAACCGCTGAGCAGGCCCGCAAAATACTTGCCCGCAAACAGCAGTACATTCAGGAGTATGCCCAAAAATCCGCACATGGTGCCATAGGCGGTGCGTTCTTCAGCGGCGGTCATATTCGATTGAATAAAAAAATGCTTGAGGATGGAAATCATGTAAACCCTTCTTTATTTGGAATGGCTCTATCATACCACTTTTTGGCAGGAAGTGCCAACTAACTTTTTTCGCTGCATTGACGGCACCGCAGAATCGCGCTATAATGGGACTGTTGCCAATGGCAACGATTTTTTCGAAAGCGGGGCTTTCCGTTTGAAAAAAGAAACTTACCTGCGCCTGTACCGCTGGGCATTTCCCCGGCAAAAAATGCTGGCGCTTTTCAACCGTGCCGTTACTCTGGGGGTGTACGGGTGGTTCATTGGCCTGTGCGCCTGGCTGCTGGTTACATCGCTGTGGGATTTTATTCGGCTCATCCTCGTTTGCGGCGGTTCGTTTGTGGCGCTGTCCCTGTTCCGCCGGGCCTTCAATGCGCCGCGGCCCTACGAGGTCTTCGGCATCCCGCCGGTCATTCCCAAAGAAACCAGGGGAAAATCCTTTCCCAGCCGCCATGTGTTTTCCATTTTTATCATCGGGGCCTGCACTTGTGTGCTGTTCCCCTGGGTGGGGGCGGTGCTGTGCGGGCTTGGGTTTCTGCTGGCGGCGGTGCGTGTGGTTACCGGCGTGCATTTTGTAAAAGACGTTTTGGCCGGCTGTATCATCGGTCTTGTATGCGGCTTTGGCGGCATGGCATTGCCTTTTTGGCCGTTGTAAAGGAGGAGAGAACCTATGAGTTCCAATGCAAAAAACGATTTTTCCCAGGGGAAAGTCTGGGCCTGTATTCTCAGTCAGGCAATTCCGCTGACCGTTGCCCAAATGGTGCATGTGCTCTACAACCTTGTGGACCGCATCTACCTGGGGCACCTGCCCGGGGCTTCCAGCCTTGCCCTCACCGGCGTGGGGCTGATTTTCCCAATTGTCAGCTTTATTTCGGCCTTTTGCAGTTTGTTTGGCACCGGCGGTGCGCCGCTGTGTTCCATTGCCCGGGGCGCCGGCAACCATGAGCGTGCCGAGCGCATTATGGGCACCACCTTTACGCTGCTGGTGAGCACCGGCGCCGTGCTGATGGTGATGGGCTACATCTTCCGCAAACCCATTCTGTATGCCTTTGGTGCCAGTGACGATACCTATGTATATGCAGATGCCTACCTTTCGGTGTATCTTGTGGGCACGGTGTTCGTAATGATTGGCACGGGTATGAACGGTTTTATCAATGCCCAGGGCTTTGCCCGCATGGGCATGGTCACCATTATGCTGGGTGCTATACTGAATGTGATCCTGGATCCGCTGTTTATTTTTGTTCTAAACATGGGGGTGCGGGGGGCCGCGCTGGCCACAGTGATTTCCCAGTTTGCCTCCTGCGTGTGGGTGCTGCTGTTCCTCACCGGTAAAAAGGCCATTCTGGTGCTGAAAAAAGAGCACCTTCGTCCGGATTTCAAACTGCTGAAAGAGATTACCGCCCTCGGTTTTTCCGGCTTTATCATGTCCGGAACCAACTGCCTGGTGCAGGTAGCCTGCAATGCCACCCTGCGGGTGTGGGGCGGCGATACCTACATCGGCATTATGACGGTGCTGAACTCCATCCGTGAACTTTTCGGCCTGCCGGTCAATGGCCTTACCCAGGGTGCTCAGCCGGTCATCGGCTACAACTACGGCGCCAAGCAGTATGGCCGTATCCGCGAGAGCATCCGGTTTATGTCCATTACCTGTATTACCATCACATTTGTGTGCTGGCTCTTCATTGTTACCTGCCCGCGGCTGCTGTTCTCTTTGTTCAGCAGCGATCCCGCTCTGATCGAAAACGGCATTCCTGCCCTGCACATTTATTTCGCCGGCTTCTTCCTTATGTCCCTGCAAATGTCGGGGCAATCCACCTTTGTGGCTTTGGGAAAAGCCCGCCATGCGGTGTTCTTCTCTCTTCTGCGCAAGGCTATCATCGTGTTCCCGCTCACCGTGTTGCTGCCTCACTGCGGCCTGGGGGTGGACGGTGTCTTCTGGGCCGAACCGATCTCCAATGCGACCGGTGCGGTGGCCTGCTTTGTGGTGATGCTCCTCACCGTGCTGCCTATGCTGCGCCGGGAAGAAAAAGCCCTGCAAAACAAATAAGAAATAATGAAAGGCCTGTCCGCTTATTTGCGGGCAGGTCTGTTTTTGTACAGCAGGGTAAAGTGGTTTTTATTATAGTCGATCAGTCCCTGTTGCTTCATTTTCATCAGCACAAACGAAAGCGCCGAGCGGTCCACCGCCATGTATTCTGCCATTTCCCGGCGATTGAAGGGTAAATCCACCTCCACCTGTTCCGGTGTGCTGAACAAAGTGAAAACGCCGAACACCTTGTCTTCCAAAGAGCGGCGGGAAATAACCGAGACTTTTCGCCCCATGCTGACGGAAAGCTGGGCCAACTGCAGAGAAATATTGCGAATGATGGGAGCCGCGTAGTCTGACCCGGCAATTGGCGGGGAATAGAGCTTCTGCGGGTCAAAGAACAGAACCTCCGAGGCTTTGGCGGCGGTGTGGGTAAAATATACACGGCTGCGCATCATGGCTTCCGGCAAAAGAAAAACATTTCCCGGCTTTACGGTGGCTACCCGGGTCTCCCGCCCAAGGTAATCTACCCGGGAAAGGCGAACGGCCCCCTGCAGCAGTATGCCGGCAATGGCTGTGGTCTGGCTGGCAAGGAACAGAATTTGCTCTTTTCCGTAGCTTTTTTCCGCGGCACCGATTTCTTCCAAAAAACGATCGGTCATTTCCCGGGAAAGCCCGGCAAACAGGGGGCAGGTGTACAGCACCGGGTCGTGCATGAAAAAATCCTCCGTTGGTTGTAAATACAACAAGCTTTTTCGGTTTTATTTTAGTACAATCAAAAAAGAAAAGCAAGAGGAGGCTTTGCTATGGATTGGAATTTTACTTTTAAAGCACAAAACGAAAAGCCGGTGCCCGGGCATTTTTGGGAGGCCGTGGGCTGCGACAGTATGTTTCCCCAGGTGGTGAACGAGACCGGCGCGTTTCTCTTTGACCGTTCGGATCGTTTCGGCTGTTTAAAGTACATTCGCAACCACCAC
>JAFYOA010000162.1 GCA_017547865.1 Clostridia bacterium | reverse complement strand
TGGTGCCCTCACCATGTTTATTCCCATGCTGATGGATACCGGCGGTAACTGCGGCGGTCAGGCTTCCGTTTCCGTTATCCGCGGTCTTTCGCTGGGCGAAGTGGAATACCGTGATTTCTTCCGCGTGGTGTGGAAGGAGATCCGTGTGGCCGTGCTGTGCGGCGCTACGCTGGCCGTGGCCAATTTTGTAAAAATCCTGCTGGTGGACCGTGTGCCCGTGCCGGTGGCGGCGGTGGTTTGCCTTACCCTGGTGTGCACCGTGTTTGTGGCCAAAGTGGTGGGCTGTATGCTGCCCATCGGCGCCAAGCGCATTGGCTTCGACCCCGCGGTGATGGCCAGCCCCTTTATTACCACCATTGTGGACGCCATCTCCCTGCTGATTTACATGGGTATGGCCAATCTGCTCCTTACCGCTGTATAAAAAGCAAAGCTCGCCTCTGAAAAGAAGCGGGCTTTTTTATTTGACAAAGCATTTCTTTTGTGGCATAATGGCGAAAAAAGAACGAGGGAAGAACGATGAAGCTTTATCTTGTGCGGCATGGCGAAAGCGAAGCCAACCGATCGAATACATTGTCCACGCCTACGGTGGAACTGACCGAAAACGGAAAACGGGATGCGGAAAACGCAGGTGCTCTTCTGCGCGGACTTTCGTTTGACCGGGTGTTTGTCAGCCCCTACACAAGGGCAAGGCAGACCCAGGAAATCGCGCTGCCCGGCGTAAAAGCTGAAATTGCGGATTGCCTGCACGAATGTGACTGCGGCAGCCTGGAAGGCCGCAGCTATGCCGAAGCGGAAGAGGAATACGGAGAATACTTCCTGCAGTGCTGCGAAGTGGATGATTTCAAAGCTTTTGGCGGCGAAGATTACGCCAATATGCGTAAGCGCGTGCGGGAGTTCATGGCGCTGGCGGCCGCGCAGGATTGCGAGTCCATCGTGGGCTTCACCCATGCGGGGGTGATCCTTGCCTTTTTTGACGAAGTGCTGCAGCGGGAGGGCAAACCCGGCCGGTATGTGCATTGCAATAACGGCAGTGTCAATATTTTCGAATACTATAAAGAAAAAAATCTTTGGTCGCTCAAGGCGATGAACATCACGGGTCGCCTTTGATCTGCCGATACATAAAAAACAGGAACGCTCACAACCACACGGCTGTGAGCGCTTTTTTATAGCAGCTGTCTGATCTTTTCACAATAGGCAGGGGAAAGCACCTGCGCCAGGGCTTCTTCACCCCAGGCGGGAAAGGCTTCTCTTCCGAAGGCCATATGCAGGGTGACGATGGGGCTCACTACGTCATCCAGCAGGACTTCTTCTGCGGGGAAGGAACCGTATTCCTCCAAAAAAGCTGCACCGGCTTCCGGTGAAAGGGAATAGGTCACGTTGCGCAGGTCGGTGTATACAAACCCCTTGCCCAGCAGGTTGTAGTCGAACATCAGCGCGGTGGATTTGTCCTTGGCCACCGCCAGATTGGTGTAGTAAAAATCGTTGTAGGTCAGGGTGCGGGACGCAGCCTGTAATTTGGCTGCCAAAGCGTCAAAATTTTTTTCCAGCAAATCCCATACCGGTGCGGCGGCATCGGTCTTTTCTTTTATGCGGGCTATATTCTCCCGGGTGAAAAAATCACTTTCGTCGTACAGTTCATTGGCGTGGGCAGCAGCGTAGGCGGCGCCTTTTTGGTGAAGCGCCTTGTACCACCGGGCCAGCGCCCGGGCAATGTCCGGATCGGCCATATCCTGCTTTTCTCCCAAACGGTATACCGGGCTGCAGGATAAATCTTCCAGCAGCAAAGAAGCATCGCTGCTGCTTGCAACGTGCAGGGTGGGGATGCCCAGCCGTTTCAAAACATTATACAGCTTGATTTCCCGCCGATACCCCGGCTTTTCAAAATATTTCAGCACATAGCTTTTGCCAAAATATTCCAGCCGCAGCACGGTCACGCCGTCTTTGTCCTGCAGCACGGTGAATCCGGCGGGATGCATTTCCAGCTTTTTGAATTCTTTTTGCAGCGCGGCTATGTTCATTGTTTTTTCTCCCGTTTGTTTTTTTAAAAGAATACCACACCGCCCGAATTTTGACAAGCGGCGAATTGGCGGTTTACTTTTGCTTCGAAATGGTATATGATAGAAAAAAGAAAATCCGATAGGAGTTGTTGTTTTATGGCAGAAATTCTCGAAATTATCATGGTGGTCAGCTTCGGCGCATCCTGGCCGCTGAACGTAATGAAATCTTACAAGGCGCGCACCACCAAGGGCAAGAGCCTTGGCTTTTTGTGCCTTATTTTCTTCGGCTACATCGCCGGTATTACCTCCAAACTGGTGAACCCGGCTTACATGGCCGCCTTTGCGGATAAGTGGTACGTGCTGTTCTTCTACGTGCTGAATCTGCTGATGGTGAGCGTGGACCTGTGCCTGTACTACCGCAACCATCTGCTGGATAAGAAAGCAGGGAAATAAAATGAAAACATATTTTGATATTCCTTACGGCGAATTCCCCCAGCAGCAGGCCATTGACCTGTACCTGCCGGAAACGGAAAATTTCCCCATTTTTGTGTACCTGCACGGCGGCGGCCTGGAACACGGCGACCGCAAGCACGACACCACTCTGGTGGAGCACCTGATCTCCCGGGGCATTGGCGTGGCCATGGTGGAATACCGGATGTACCCCGCGGCCGTATACCCGGATTTTGTGCGGGATTCTGCCCGCGCGGTGGCCTGGGTGTTTAAGAACATCAAAAATTACGGCAACTGCGAGCATATCTACGTGGGTGGCAGCTCTGCCGGCGGGTATCTTTCCATGATGCTCTGCTTTGACAAGCGCTGGCTTGCCCCTTATAAGATCGCCCCGGAACAGATTGCCGGCTACGTACACGATGCCGGCCAGCCCACCTGTCATTTCAATGTGCTGCGCGAACGCGGCATTGATTCCCGCCGGGTGATGATCGATGATTCTGCCCCGCTGTACCATATTGGCGCGGCAGAAAAGTACGCCCCCATGCTGTTTATTGTTTCCGATAACGACATGGCCGGCCGCTACGAGCAGACCAAACTGGTGATGGCCACCCTGAAGCATTTCGGCTACGATCAGGAGAAGATCGATCTCATCGAGATGCACGGCACCCATTGCGCTTATGTGAACGCCCGCGACGAGCAGGGTGTGAGCGTTTTGGGTAAAATGGTGGGCAACTTTATTGAAAAAACAGAGCGCAAATAAGCTGAATTTGCACTTGGAAGAAAGCTTGTGGTGTTGAAACATGTTAGATAATGTGAAAGCCATTTCCATCAACTACAATACATGGATGAACGGACAGACCATTGCGATGTGCAAAAATGCGGGATTTGACGGGATCGACCTGGGATTCCCGGAGGATTTTTTTGCAGATAAAAAGTGGGAAGAAAAAATATACAAAGTAAAAGAAGACCTGGATCAGGTGGGTATGGTGTGCACGCAGATTCACCTGCCGTATTATGGTATTTTTGAATCCAGCGAACTTTACCGCGAAGAAAAGGAATACCAGATTTTGAGCGCCTTTAAGTGCATGAGTGTGCTGGATACCAAATGGGGCGCATACCACCCCATGAGCTCGACCAATTTTGACTATGACCCGAAACGGGCTATGGTGGACAACAAGGAAAAAATCAAAAAATATCTGGAAGAAGCCTCCAAATACAATGTGGGCATCGCCGTTGAAAATCTCCCGATTTTCCCGGATTGCCCGCAGTACAACTTCTTCTCTTCCAATTACGAAGACCACTGCGAACTGGTGGACAGCTTCAATTCCGAGCTGGTGGGTGTGTGCTGGGATTTTGGCCACGCAAACCTGATGCCCTATGATAAGGCCAAGGTGCTGGATATCATGGGCGAGAGAGTTAAAATTGTTCATATGCACAACAATACCGAAATGTGTGATATGCACATTGCGCCTTGCCTGGGTACCGTTAAATGGGAGGAACTGGTGCCGATCCTTGTGAAGCATAAGTTTACGGGTGCGTTTACGCTCGAGATGAATTTGAAGATCATCACGCCGCAAATGAAGCAGGCCTACATTGAGTTTTGCTCAAAGTCTGCAGATGAGCTGCTGAAGTTGGGGTAAAGACAAACGGAAGACAGACGGTGCATTTACAATTTAATACCCTCTAAATAAAAGAAAAGCTCTTCCATAGCGGAAGAGCTTTTGGTTTTGTTTTTTATCTTTCTTTGCCCAGGAAGAAGACGGCAAGGGTGCCCAGGCCGGTGTGAGAAGCAATGACCGGGCCGATGTCGCCGATGATGACCTTCTTGGGGTGCAGCGTCTTCTTCAGCTGCTGCTTCACGTATTCCGCGTCTTCCAGGCAGTGGCTGTTGCAGATGAACATGGTCTGTTCTTCAGGGTTTACAGCCAGCTCGGAGGCCTTTTTCACCAGGTAATCCAAAGACTGACGGCGGCCGCGGATCTTATGCACGGGGATCAGCTTGCCGGCGTTGTCCACATGGATGATG
>JAFYOA010000161.1 GCA_017547865.1 Clostridia bacterium | reverse complement strand
CTGGGGCAAGAACGGCATGGATGCCGTGCACAACGCCGTTGTGCTGGAAGAAGTGGCCAAGATGGCTGCCAACACCGAGATGATCAACCCCAAGGTGAAAGAAGCCCCCCAGGAACTGCAGGACAAGCATTACTACAGAAAACACGGAGCCAACGCCTATTACGGCCAGGGCAAGTAAGCCGGTTCCGTTTCCATTACATTAAAAATTACATTATAACAGGAGGTTCATTCCTATGAGCAAGATCGACGAGATCAGCAGAGAAAGTTGGATCATGAGCACGTTCCCCGAATGGGGCACCTGGCTCAACGAAGAAATTGAGCAGACCGAAGTAAAACCCGGCACCGTGGCTATGTGGTGGCTGGGCTGCACCGGTATCTGGTTCAAAACCCCCGGCGGCTGCAACGTGACCATTGACCTGTGGTGCGGCAACGGCAAGCGTTCTCATGGCAACGGCAAAATGGCCCCCGGCCACCAGATGGCCAATATGTGCGGTGCCCGTGCCATGCAGCCCAACCTGCGCGCCGTTCCCTTTGTTATCGATCCCTTCGCCATTAAGCAGGTAGACGCCGTGCTGGCCACCCACTACCACCAGGACCACATGAGCGCTGAATATGCTGCCCATGTGATTCAGAGCGGCATGACCACCGTGGACGAGAACGGCAACGAGATCCCCGTGCCTTTCATCGGCCCCAAGAAGTCTGTGGAACTGTGGAAGAAGTGGGGCGTTCCGGCCGACCGCTGCATCACCGTGAAGCCCGGCGATACCATCAAGATCAAGGACATCGAGATCGTTGCTCTGGATTCCTTTGACCGTACCTGCCTGGTAACCACCGATGACACCACCGAGAACAGAGAAGAGCTGACCGGCGTTTGCCCCACCGATATGGACGACAAGGCCGTGAACTACCTGGTGAAGACCCCCGGCGGCAACATCTACCACAGCGGTGACTCTCACTACTCCATCTACTTTGCCAAGCACGGCAAGGATTACGACGTGGACGTGGCCTTTGGCTCTTACGGCGAAAACCCCGTGGGCATGGCCGACAAGATGACCTCCTGCGATATCCTTCGCATGGCCGAAGCCCTGCGCTGCAAGGTGGTTATTCCGATCCACTACGATGTGTGGACCAACTTCATGGCCGACATCAACGAGATCCGCGTGCTGTACGATATGAAGAAAGACCGTCTTGATTACCAGTTCCATCCCTTCTTCTGGGAAGTGGGCGGCAAGTACGTGTACCCCACCGACAAGGATAAGAAGGCCTATCACCACAGAAGAGGCTTTGAGGATTGCTTCGAAGCTCCGCAGAACATTCCCTTCCGTTCCTGCCTGTAATTTAAATCTTTACGCCGCCTGCCGGAAAACCGTGCGGGCGGCTTCTTTTTATTTACAAATCGTGTAAAATTTGATAAAGTAAAGAAAACACGAACTCCCGGAGGTTCCCCATGGAACGTATGGAACGAATACAGCAAATGGAAGAAAAACTGGATACCGCCGCAGCCGCCGTGCAGGCGCTGGAAAAAGCTCTGGCGCTCTATAAAAAGGCCCCGCTGCAGGAGGTTTTTGATTACTATTTTTCGCCCCAATGGCGGGAAGATTTTGAAGCCAACGAACGGGGCGAGCTGCCGCCAAACCTGAAGCGCGGCGTGCTTGCCGAAGACACGGTGTACGATCTTTTCACCCAAAACCGGGCCCTGCTGGAAGAACTGCGGAGCCTGCTGCCGAGCAAGGAGGAAGAAACATGAAAAAAGCCGGTAAAATCTTTTTGCGCGTGCTTGGGTACATCATCGCCTTTTTCGGCGGTGTACTCACCTTCAGCAGCTTTATCACTATCGGCGTCATGCTGTGGGGCACCGATATGGAATGGGTGGAACGCATTTTCAGCGCCTTTTTGGCCCTGCTGCTCACCCTGGGCAGCGGCGTGGTGCTGTGCGGGGTAAAATTCCCGGATATGACCGCGGACGAGTTGTACGAAAACCTCGAAAACAAGGGCTATATGCTGG
>JAFYOA010000160.1 GCA_017547865.1 Clostridia bacterium | reverse complement strand
TCTGCTGGCAGTGCTGCTGGAAAAGCACCCGCAGCTGCGTACGGCTGTGCTGGGAGCCGAGGCAATTTGCCTGGGTTTGTATATGTTTGCCTGGGTTGCCGGGGCACAGATTATGTAATGAAAAGGAGATAAACCGTGACCGATAAAGAAAAGATGAGCCGCTGGCAGGAGGATTTCACCGTATCTTCCTTCGATGCCGGCCCGAACCGCACGCTGAAGCTTTCCCGCCTGCTGCTGTGGCTGCAGGAAACCGCCGAGCGACACCTGAAGGTGTTCGGCATGGGCTACGAAGCCCTGCACGAGGCCGGGTTGGTGTTTCTTACCGCCCGTACATGGCTGAAAGTGCACCGCATGCCCCGGTTTGGGGAAACGATCTCCATTGTTACCCGGCCCTGCGGCACCCAAAAGGCCCAGTTTTTGCGCGGGTACGAAATTTACGCCGGTGAAGAGCTGTGCGCCGAAGCCGTGCAGACCAGCGTGGCCGCCAATCCGCAGAGCCATAAAATTCTGCACCCCCGGGAGTTTGACCGTTTTGGCTTTGACCCTGCCTGCGGTGGCAAACCGGCGCTGATTCCGCCCAAGCTGAAAATGCCGGAACTGCCTGTCATCGGCGAGCGCGTGATCCGCTATTCCGATCTCGATTACAACAACCACCTGAACAATGCGGTGTATGCCGATTTCCTGCCGGATCATCTCCCCGGCGGAATGGAAGGCCGACGCATTACGGAACTGCAGATCAATTACATCAACGAAAGCTTTTTGGGCGATACGCTGACCATGCACGGCAGCGTAGAAGAGGAAAAATTTACCATGTACGGCAACAACGCCCGGGGCCGCGGGTTTGAGGCCTATGCTGTTCTGAAAAGTATGTAAGGGCAGCTGATTTTACCAGTAAAAAACTGCATATTTTAGCATATGCAGCCTTCGCTTTTTCTTTTAAAAAAGCGCTCTTTCGTCAAAGGCGATAAAGTTCTGGCGTTGCGTGCGTGTAAAATTTGTGATTCTGAGGGATTGCAAAAAAAGCTGCTTTTTGCTAAAATAATGGATAATATTCTGGGATTTATACCCGTTTGCCGTGCCGGGCGGCTTTGGAGACTGCCGGGCAATGAATTTTAAAAATTAGGAGTGATCTGGAAAATGCTGAACACCAACTACAGCGGAAAGTTCCTGAAAGAAGGCCTCACTTTTGATGACGTTCTTCTGATTCCCGCGGAGTCCAATGTGCTCCCCAAGGAAACGGACATTTCCACCTATATCACCAAAAATATCAAGCTGAACACGCCCATTCTGACGGCTGCCATGGATACCGTTACCGAGGCTGACATGGCCATCGCCATCGCCCGTGAAGGCGGTTTGGGCATCATTCATAAGAACATGTCCATCGAGCGCCAGGCCGACCTGGTGGACCGCGTGAAGCGTTCCGAAAACGGCGTTATCGCCAACCCCTTCTTCCTGTCCCCCAATCATCTGGTGCGCGAAGCCGATGCTCTGATGGCTCACTACAAGATCAGCGGCGTGCCGATCTGCGATGAGAACGGCCTGCTGGTGGGTATTATCACCAACCGTGACCTGCGCTTCATGAAGAACCAGGATTTCGAGCAGCCCATCAAGAACGTGATGACCACCAAAGAAAAGCTCATCACTGCTCCTGCCGGTGTGACCATGGAAGAAGCCCAGGAGATCCTGCGTCAGCATAAGATCGAAAAGCTGCCCATCGTGGATGCCAACGGCAACCTGAAGGGCCTGATCACCATTAAAGATATTGAAAAAGCGGTGCAGTATCCCAATTCTGCCCGTGACAGCCAGGGTCGTCTGCTGTGTGCTGCCGCCATCGGTGCCACCGCCGACGTGCTGGATCGTGTGGCCGCTCTGGTGGAAGCCGGTGTGGACATCGTCGGTCTGGACTCTGCTCACGGCCACAACAGCGGCGTTCTCAATGCCGTTTCCAAGGTTAAGAAGGCTTATCCCAACCTGCCCATCATCGCCGGCAACATTGCCACTGCCGAAGGCGCCAAGGCTCTCATCGATGCCGGTGCCGACTGCGTGAAGGTTGGTATTGGCCCCGGTTCCATCTGCACCACCCGTGTGGTCGCCGGTATCGGCGTGCCGCAGATCACCGCTGTGTACGACGCTGCCTGCGAAGCCGCCAAGTACGGTATTCCGGTCATCGCCGATGGCGGTATCAAGTACAGCGGTGACATCGTGAAGGCTCTCGCCGCCGGTGCCAGCGCCGTTATGCTGGGTTCTCTGGTGGCCGGCTGCAAAGAAGCCCCCGGCGACATCGAACTCTACCAGGGCCGTCAGTTCAAGGTGTACCGCGGCATGGGCTCTCTGGGTGCCATGGGTACCGGCAGCTCCGACCGTTACTTCCAGAGCGACAAGAAGAAGTACGTTCCCGAAGGCGTGGAAGGCCGCGTGCCTTACAAGGGTGCCCTCTCCGAGACCATCTACCAGATGGTGGGCGGTCTGCGTTCCGGTATGGGTTACTGCGGCGCTCACACCATCTCCGAGCTGCAGGAGAAGGGCCAGTTCATCAC
>JAFYOA010000159.1 GCA_017547865.1 Clostridia bacterium | reverse complement strand
CGGTCCAGATCTCACCGGGCATTTTGTGGTGCAGAGCCCAAACGATGGTGCTCACACCGGGGATCTGCTTGATGTAGTTCAGGCTGATCTGATCGTTGCCTTCGCCGTACCAACGGAAACCCATTTGCATTGGCATAGTAAATTCCTCCGTTTTATATAAATTTTAATTTTGCGCCTTGTGTGAAAGACACACCGCCCTTGCAGGGCATGGCGATACTTTTAAGTATAACTATTATACCATAAAAAATCTGCCGCGACAACGAAGCAACCGCCAAAAAAACACACAAAAAACCTGCTCGTTTTTTATGAAAGAAAACGATTTGTTTTATAACGAAAAGCAATTCACCCCAGGCAGGCGTCTCCTGCGGCAGCTTTTTTCAGCCAGGCACGCACATAACCAGCGTATTCTTCGTCTTCCAGGCCAAACTGCAGAAAATACACATAGATCTGCGCCATATAAAACACCACGGCCTCTTCGCTATAGCTGCCGCTGCCATACCCCTGCAAAAACAGCCGCAATTCCTCCGGGGTATTCATAAATTTCTGCCCGGGCCGGCGAATCAGCACCCAGGCGATATCGAACTCCCGGCAGCCGTACCCCGCCAGTTCAAAATCCAGCAGGCCGCTGATGCGCCCGTTCTCCCACAAAATATTGGCATAATGAAAATCCCCGTGGCAAAAGCACCTCTCCCCCGCCGGGGCTTCCCGCAGCAAAAAATCCCGCAGGAAAAGCACATCCGCTTTTTTCAACAGTTCTTCCTCCGGGTGGTGAAAAAACCGCCGGTCTGCCACCGGTTTTGCCGCAGGCTGCAGCCGGTGCAGCGCCCGCAAAGCTGCGCCGTATTCTTCCATATATGCCTGCGGCCGCTCGTTCGTATCTTCTGCAAGGATCACCGAAAGCCGCTGCCCCGGCAATTCTTTTGTTACGGAAAAAGGTGTGCCGGTAAAGCCAAAATCAAGCACCTGCGGCACATGGGGAATTTGCAGCTGCTGCAAAACAGCCACCTCGTTTTCGATGGCGGCACCCGGCTGCCGGGCCACTTTAATGTAGGCGTTCACTTCCTGCCCTCCGCACATTCCCCGGGCGTGGAACACATCGTTTCCCGCGTGGGGATAGCCCAGAATCTCTACCGGGTGAAAATTTGTATAAGGCAATGCAAAAGGGTCGCAGGTCTCCCGCCATTTTTTCGGGTGCATGGTTATCTCTCCTTCCCCTGGGTTCTCATTCTACCACCCGCCGGGGCACAGCACAAGACTTGTATTTTTGTCTGTTTTATGCTATAATAAATTCACAAAAGCGGAGATGCTTCCCACCGGAAACGTCTCCGCTTTTTATTTTATCAGGCTTTGTCGTAGTATTCGTCCAGCACGTCGCTCACGGTCTGTGCCCAGGTGATGAGATTCTGCGGCTTACCGGAAACGGTGCTGATGTCCTTCAGCACAAATTCGCAGGGGCAGCCGTACTTAATGCAGGCCTTCACCGTTTCTTCGATCTCCTTGCGGATCACATCCGGGTTGGTGGCCAGCGCCACATTGGCAGGGTTGGGTTTGCGGGAATACACATAGTCATCGCGGATCTGTTCTGCAGAGGATTCCACGTTTGCCCAGGGGGAAACGCCGATCTTGCGCAGGTTTTTGATCTCTTTGATGATCCCGATCTTGTTATCCAGCGGTTCGCAGCATCCATAATAGGTGTAGGCAAACCGCTCTGCCAGCGGCTTGATGTAGTCGATCTCGAATTCCTTTACCATAGCGGGAGAAACCGAAGAAAACAGCTGCGCCGCACCGCGGTACCAGGTGGCTTTCCAGCCGTCCTCTGCCAGGCCGGAGATCATACCGGGAGTGCAGTGCAGGTCGCCCACCACCGGGTCCACATGGGAATTGGCCTCGATGAAATCCAGCCGCTTCATTTCGTTATCGCAGAACAGCTTGATGATGCGGTGCAGGTATTCCGGCCGGTCGTACAAATCCATGTAGATCGGTTCCACGCCGCGCAGGCGGGAGATCTGATCCCAGGGCATAAAATACAGGTAATTGTGGCCGCACAGCCGCACGGGCATGGCATCGCCCAGCAGTTCTGTGTAGAAGTTCATATTTTCCTCGTCCACATCCGGGCGCAGGGTGAATTCCGGCTTGTGGGCATTCTCCAGCGCTTCCTCGTCTTCCAGCACGTCCATCATCTGGTGAGAAACAATGTTGTTGAAGTCATCGGTGCGCAGAATTTCTTCCTTGCCCTGCAGACCGTGGCCGGTGGAATCGTAGGCCATACGCACCCGCCAGAAAGGCTCGAAAAGCGTATCGGCGCAGAAATGCTTCCAGCGGTAAATGGCTTTTCGCAGGAAATACTCCACACCCCGGGCTTTTTCATCCTCGCACAGGCAGGTCAGCTCATCCCCTATGTTCATCTGGTACCAGGGAATCTCATCCATCAGCACCGGCGGGCGCACCAGCTTCAGGTCATTGGTGTCCAGCATGCGCTTATTCATCTTCTGCTGCTTTTCGGAGCAGGCCATTTCCATATATTGCTTTGCAAGTTCCCGTACAATCTGCTTGTCATTCTGTGTCATATCAAAACCTCCCGACTGTTCTGCTTTGATTATAGCAACAACGCCCGGTGGAGTAAATCCGCAAAGCGCATGAAAAAACTGCTGAAACAACGGCAATTTGCCCAAAAGAAATTCGCCCCCGCAAACGCAGGGGCGAAACGAATCGTATCAGTAGCTGAGACCGAAACCGGCACGGTAGTAGTTGCCGTCTTCGTCGCAATAGGCATAGCTGCCGCCCTTTACCTGGGCAAGAATGGCGGGATCGATGTACTGGTCCTTATCGTAGCCGGGCACATCGTTGGGAGAAGCGCAGACTTCACGCATCACGCCGTCCACTTCTTTTTCGGTAATGGCGATCACATCGTGCGAAGAAACCATGGTCAGGCTCATCTTACCGGTGGGGTTGTAGTCACCGGCCAGCACATCCAGCTGAGCGCCAAAGGCATTGCCCAGAGCCACGGGGCTGGTGGTATACTGGAAGGTCATGCCGTCCACGTAGGGTTCCAGCTTGTGCAGCAGCCAGGGGCTGGTGACGATGCAGGTGGCAATGACCTTGCCGCCGTTGGCATGGACTTTCTCGGAAATGTCCTTGATCTTGTCCACATCCTTCAGGGTGGTGATCTTCACCTTACCGGTCTTCTTCTGGCTCTTGTTCACTTCGCGCTCGTCAAACTCTTCGTCGTCCACCAGGTCGATGACCGGCATAGCATACTGGTAGAACACCATGCCATTGGTGGTGGGCCAAACATGCAGGTAAGCGTAGTCGGCTTCTTCCGGGGTCTCCACCACGGTAAAGCCCTTCTTTTCGAACAGAGCGGTCAGGGTCGTCTTGGTAGCGTTGGGATCGGCACGGCCGGCCATGGGAGACGGACCCTTGGGCGGAGCACCGCGGAAGGTTTCGATGTACACCTTCTTGCCCTTTTCCATGGGCAGCACACCGCCGTGGTTCTTTGCCAGAACAACAGACTTCTGGTTGGCGGCATAGGCGGCCTTCTTGGCGCCTTCAAAGTTATCGTCACGGGCCTTATCGGCAGCGGCGGGATCAAGATAGGGGTTATCCACACGCTTGGTGAGGAACATGCTCAGCAGGCGGCGGTAGTTGGCGCGGTCCAGGTCTTCCTTGGGAAGATAACCCTGCTCCACGGCAGCCACAATGTTTTCGGCATCGGAGTTGCCGCCGATGACATCGGTACCGGCGGAGATGGCCATGGCATAGCGTTCCGGAATGCTCAGGTGTTCCACGCCGTAGATCTGGGCGGTGGTAATGCCGGAGTCGGAGTTCACATAGCCGGTAAAGCCCATCTGGTCACGGGCCAGGTCGGTGATCAGTTCCTTATTGTAGGTGGTGGGCACTTCTGCATTGGAGGTCTGCTTGCCGCGGTAATACTGGGGTGCGCTGCGGCTGTCCTTGGTGGGGCGGGAATAGTCGGGCATGATGGCGGAGGCGTTCATATCAAAAGCTGCCTGGAAAGGAGG
>JAFYOA010000158.1 GCA_017547865.1 Clostridia bacterium | reverse complement strand
GCTGCCGGTTTTGGCGGCGTATCTTCACGGTGAAACCTGCGACGATCTTTTTTCTTCTTTTTCTGAGACGGATTGGGATAGTTTTTTAAACCTGGCCTGGCAGCATATGGTGCTGCCGGTGGTGTGCCTGCAGGTGCGCTCGCTGCCATCTTTTGCGGCGTATGCAAAAAAAGAGCAGGTGCGCCGCGGCGCCATGCGTATGGCGGCAAAACAGGCTATGCGTACGCAAACCCTGCTGCAGCTGTTGCCCCGGCTGGAAGAAGCCGGTGTGCGCTATGCGGTGCTGAAAGGCCTGGTGTGCCGCGGCCTGTACCGGGAACCGGAATTGCGGATTTCCAGCGACGAAGACCTGTTTGTGCCCGCGAAAGATAAGGCCGCCTGCATTGCTGTGCTGGAAAACGAAGACTACCGCCGGGAAAAGCCGGAGGATGACGAAGCCTGGCGCTCTCCGGAAGGTATATTGAAAATAGAAATCTCTTTTGGCAAGCTGTTCCCGCAGCAGGGGGAATTGTTTGCTGTTTTGAACCGCGCTTTTGCGCCGGTGATGACGGAGCGTGTGTCTTTCTCTGTGCTGGAAACAGAACTGAAAACCTTTCCCGCCACCGAACACATGCTGTACCTGCTGGCCCATGCGCTGAAGCATTTTGTGCACAGCGGGTTTGGTATTCGGCAGCTGATGGATATTGCCGCCTTTGCTAAAGCACACGGCGCAGAGATCGACTGGCCGCGGCTGTTTTTGCGGCTGGAAGAAGCCCGTGCGGCGGTGTTTGCAAAAAGCCTTTTTGCCCTTTGCCGGGATATTTTCCGGCTGGATACAGCGGCCTGCGGGCTGGATAAGATCGGTCCGCTGCCCAAAGAAGCAGATTCTTTGCTGGCGGATATTTTGGATGCCGGTGTATACGGCCAAAGCAGCTCCGGCCGGCTGCACAGCAGCAATGTGACGCTGCACGCCGCCGGGCGGCAGAAGCATCCCTTTTTGCGCACGTGTTTTCCCCCGGGTGAAACCATGGAAAAGCAGTACCCCTATGCGCGGTACCGCATTTTGCTGCCGGTGGCCTGGGCGCAGCGTGCTCTGCGGTATGTAAAAGAACGAAAAAAAGATAAAAAAGCCGGCCACGCCGAGGGCAGTGCAGCCATTGGGCAGCGCCGGTTGGAACTGATGCGAGAATATGGAATTCTGTAAAGAAGCAAATGTGCAGACCCGCACGATGGATGAGCAGAGCTTTTTGCCCATGTGTCGGGAAATACTGGCGGTTGGCGGCCAGGTCCCCTTGCGGGTAACCGGCGTGAGCATGCGGCCTTTCTTAAAAGAAGGACGGGATACGGTTTGGCTGGCTCCGCTGTCTGCCAGGGTGCGCCGGGACGATGTGCTGCTGTTTGTACGGCCGAGCGGAAAGCTTGTGCTGCACCGGGTGATGCGAAAACGCCGGGGAATGCTGCAGATGATCGGCGATAACCAGACCGAAGCGGAAACGATTGACGAAACAGCGGCGGTGGCCGTTGTGCAGCGGGTACAGCGTGGTGAACGGATGCTGGATGCCCACAGTCTGGAATGGATATTTTTTAAAACGATATGGCGTTGGTTGTGCCCGGTGCGTCCGCTGATTTGGCGGCTGCACCGCCGGGTGAAAGGAACCTGAAATGAAAAATTTGGTGGACCTGCATACACATATTTTGCCGGGACTGGATGACGGCGCCGGTGATTTGGAGGACAGCCTGCGTATGGCGCGTTTGGCGGTGGCCTCCGGTGTGCGCTGTGTGGCCGCCACACCCCATAGCTGCGGTTCCAATGGGTTTGACACTGCACTGGCCAAAACGGTGCTGCACTGTACCAGTCTGCTGCAGAAAAAGCTGGACGAAGAGGGGATTCCGCTGGTGCTGGTGCCGGGTATGGAAATATTGGCAGACGAAGGCATGGCGGAGCTTTTGCGGGAAGGGGAATTGCTGCCCTACGCAGAAACCAACTATGTGCTGGTGGAGTTTCGCTTTGATGAAGACCCGGCGCGAACATTTGGCCTTTTGGAAGAGCTGACCAATGCGGGCTATGTGCCGGTGGTAGCTCACCCGGAGCGTTACCCGTTTGTACAGCGGGAAACAGACCTGGCGGAAGACTGGGTGCACCAGGGATGCCTTTTGCAGGTGAACCAGGGGAGCCTGACGGGAAGCTTTGGTATGGAAGCTGCGCTTTGTGCCCGGCAGCTGTTGAGCCGTGGGCTGGTTGCCGCTGTGGCAAGCGATGCCCATTCACCCCAGCACCGCAGCACAGACCTGCGCCCGGCCGTGCAGTGGATGGAACAGATGCGTGTTCCTGCCGCGACGGCAAAACTGCTGTTAAGCGAAAACCCGCTGCGGATTCTGCAGGGAAAAGCACCAGCAGAGGCGGCACCCCTGCTGCTTTGATTTGAAATTTTTGGGAATGCCATTATTATATTTGGAAAGTGTGAAGGAAATGGGAAAGATGAAAAAGCCGCTGAATGTGGCGAAGCTTGTGCGTATGGTTTGCCTGGCTGTGGGCGATGTTTTGCTGCTTGCTTTTACCTCCTGGCTGTCTTTGCTGGTTCGTTTTGAATTTGATATGAAAGCTTTGGCAGCGGCAGATTTTCTTTGGAATGTGGCATATGTGCTGCCGGCGGCTGTTCCGGTCATGCTGGTATTGTTCTGGTTGTACCGGTTGTATGCCAGCCTGTGGGAATATGCCACGGAGCGGGAACTGCTTCGTATTCTGTGCGCCTGCGGCACGGCGGTTACCCTGCAGACCTTTCTGCAGTTTGTTACCGGTCATCCGGTGCCCCGCAGCTTTCCGTTGATTCAGCTTGTGTTTTTCATGGCTTCTGTGGTGGCATTTCGCTTTTCTTATCGGTTGCTGCGTGCGCTGCGCCATTATGTTCATGCCAGCAGGCAGCCCCGCTGCCGCACCATGCTGGTGGGCGCCGGTGAGGCCGGCGATGTGATTTTGGCCGAAATGCAGCGCAGTCGTTTTTCTCACAACGATGTGGTGTGCGTAGTGGACGATGCCGTGCGCAAACACGGCAAGCTGATGCGCGGCGTGCGTATTGTTGGCGGCCGCGAAAGCATTGTGCAGGCCGCAAAAGATTTTCAGGTGGAAGAGATCGTGGTGGCCATTCCTTCTGCGCCTGTGGCGGAACGCCGGGCGATCCTCTCCATTTGCCAAGAGACCGGCTGCCGGCTGCGTACCTTGCCCGGCATGTACCAGCTGCTTAATGGCGAAGTGAATGTGCAGAAGATCCGGAATGTGGAGATTGAGGACCTGCTGGAACGTGAAAGCGTGAAGGTGAACCTGGGCGAAATTGCCGGCTATGTGAAAGACCGTGTGGTGCTGGTCACCGGAGGCGGTGGTTCCATTGGCAGCGAGCTTTGCCGCCAGCTGGCCAAATATGAACCCAAGAAACTGATTATCTTCGATATTTACGAAAATAATGCCTATGCCATTCAGCAGGAACTTTGGCGTTCTCACCCGGAACTGAATCTGGAAGTGCTGATCGGCTCTGTGCAGGATAAAAAGCGGGTGGATGCGCTGTTCGATACATACCGCCCGGAAATCGTGTACCATGCGGCGGCGCACAAGCATGTGCCGCTGATGGAGGATTCCCCAAACGAGTCCATCAAAAACAATGTGTTCGGTACATGGAACGTGGCCCATGCCGCCGACCGTACGGGTGTGCAGACCATGGTGCTGATCAGCACCGATAAAGCGGTGAACCCCACCAATGTAATGGGCGCCAGCAAGCGCATCTGCGAAATGATCGTGCGCAGCTTTTCCCAGCGTTCCAATACGAAATTTGTGGCGGTACGCTTCGGTAACGTGCTGGGCAGTAACGGCAGCGTAATTCCGCTGTTCCGGAAGCAGATTGAGCAGGGCGGCCCGGTGACCGTGACCCACAAAGACATCATTCGTTATTTTATGACCATTCCGGAGGCGGTCTCGCTGGTGCTGCAGGCGGGCTCTTATGCCAAAGGCGGCGAGATTTTTGTGCTGGATATGGGTGACCCGGTGCGCATCGATGACCTGGCCCGCAATATGATCCGGCTTTCCGGTTTTGAACCGGATGTGGATATTGCAGTGCAGTATACCGGCCTTCGCCCCGGCGAAAAGCTGTATGAAGAGCTGCTGCTTTTGGAAGAGGGCCTGGAAAAGACCCCGAACAATTTGATTTTTATCGGGCATTTGGCCCCCATCGATCCCGTCGCTTTCGGTGAGAAGCTTTCTGCTTTGCGGGAAGCTTGTTACGACAATACCCCGGAGATCCGTTCTCTGCTGATGGATATGGTGCCGGAGTACCACGCGGAAACGAAGTAAAGCGAAGAAAAAGGAGAAACTATGGCAAGACACGAGGCAAAAAAGAAGCTGGCCAAGTGGCAGATCGCGCTGCTGGTGCTGCTGGCGCTGGTGTTTTTACTGGCGGCGGCAATCTCCGGCGTGCTGACGCATTATTTGAATAAAATCAACCGGCCGGAAGAGAACCCGGTGTACCTGGAAGAGGAAGAGTATGTTTCCATGGTATTGGCAGAAGAAGAGCCGCCGGCGGATCTCTCTGTGGTGGAGCCGAGTGATGTGCGGCTGCCCACCAACACAGGTCTGCTGGAACTGAAGGGCGATGTAACCAATGTTCTGCTGATCGGCCAGGATCGCCGCCCCGGCGAAGGACGTGCCCGTTCCGACAGCATCATTCTCTGCAGCATCAATAAAACCTCCAACCAGATCACGCTGGTGTCTTTTCTGCGTGACCTGTATGTGGAGATCCCCGGTTACCAGGCAAACCGTATCAACGCGTCCTACGCTTACGGCGGCGCCGATCTGCTGAGCGAAACGCTGAAGGTGAATTTCGGTGTGGAAGTGGATGCCTGTGTGGAAGTGGATTTCTCCGGTTTCACCTCGCTGATCGATGCCATGGGCGGCGTAAGCGTTTATCTGACCGACACGGAGTATCAGTATTTTCAGGATTGCAACCGCAAGTATGTTGTTCCGGGCGTGAACCACTTCGACGGTGAGGATGCGCTGTTTTATTCCCGCATCCGCGACATCGATTCCGACTTTGGCCGCACCAATCGCCAGCGAAACGTGCTGACTTCGCTGTTCAACCAGGTGCGAAACGCCGATGCCGGTGACCTGTTGAACATTGCCAATGCGCTGCTGCCCCTGCTGACGGTGGACCTGACCAACGGGCAGATTCTGAGCTATGTGGTGGAGTTTGCTCCCATGCTGAGCGGCTGTTCCTTTGTTACAGGCTATGTTCCTGCAGATGAGAATTTCTACTATGCCAGCATCAACGGTATGTCGGTGATCGTGCCGGATCTGACCGCCTGCCGCGCGCAGCTGCAGGAATTGCTGAGTGCCGAATAAACAGAATGAAAATGGGCTGTACCGCCGGTGCGGCTCTTTTTTTATGCAAAAAACACCTGCCCCAAAATGGAGCAGGTGCCTGTTTTATTTAAGGGAGATATTGCGGAAAGCTTAGATGACCTGGGTGTTGTTGTAGTGCTTTTCCCAGGTGAGGGAGAGACCGGTGTTGTCCTTCAGCGTCATGCATTCGGGGCAGAAGGCGGGTTCGCTGGCCAGGCAGGCGGCCTTGAACTCTTCGTAGGTCTCTTTCTCTTCGCCGGAAACCACACAGACGTAAGCCTGCAGCTTGTCGTAGCAGCGGTGCTCGCAGCGCATCAGCTTGTCGTCAAAGGGAGTGGTTTCGCCGCTGCACCATACGCCAACATAACCGGTGCCGCACTTGCCGAAGCGCCAGCCGCCTGCAGTTTCGGTGCAGTCGAACTCGTCTTCCGGCCAGTACAGGTGGGTAAACTTGATGGGATAGGTGTCCTCAATGTTGTACACCACACCAATCTTGTTTTCGGTCTGCTTTACAGCGGGGAACAGACCGTTGCCGTACCAGTAACCCGGGCGCATGGAAGAAGCATCGAAGGTGCCGCCGGGCAGGTTGGTGAATACGTGGCAGGTGTTGGAGAGAGCAGCGCTCCACAGGTGCTGCTGGTAGCCAAACACGCCGGGCTCAAACTTCGTGGTGCCGTGGTAGCGCTCGTTCAAGGCCTTCACATACATGTAGGTGAAGTTGCCGTCCGCATAGGGATCCAGCTTCTGGGCGGTTTCGTTGGTCCAGCCGCCGGTGAAGTTCTCGCTGCGGGGAGAGGCAATGGCAGTGAGGATGCAGTCCTTGGTCTTGTACAGGCTGATCTCGGTGTTGCCGTTGGGATAGGTGATGTTCTGGGGCTGCTGAATGAGATCCACCAGCTTGTCATTGAAGGTGTACTTGGAGGTGAGGATGGAGCACAGCCAGGGAGAAGCGTTGTCGGCGGCAGAGTCGTCGATGTACTTCAGGAAGCCCTGGATCTCCTGCTGATGAGGACGAACCACATCGCGGTAAATATGGCCGCGGGGACCGATGAGCACGCCGTCGAAGGTGTGCATAGCCAGCATTTCAAACTCGCGGTCCATCACCTTGATGGCGCGTGCGGAGGTGGCTTCGTCGGCAAAGTCAATAACGCCCATCAAAGCGGCGGCGGTTACGCACATATAGCCGGGGGAGAGGAACTCTTCAAAACCGGTGGTGGCAACGGAATCCAGCCACTCGTTGCAGCGGGCCAGGGCCAGTTCATACTGCTGGCGGCCGGTACGTCCGCTGCGCACAAAGGTTTCATCCGGATACAGGTAACCGGCACCCAGCTGGCAGAAGTGGAACAGCAGAGCGTGGTTTTCGCTCCAGAAGCACATGCCGTCGGCACCGTCTTCTTCCATCCAGTAACGGAAGTTGAGGATGGTCTCCTTGATACGGGCCATTTCGTCTGCGGGGATTTTATCCTGGTAACCGGCCACCAGACGGATGACACCGGCCAGCAGGAAGTCGGCGCAGTCTTCGCGGATATCGATGCGGTGCAGAATGCCGTGCAGATTTTCAAAATCAGCTTCATCCTGCACGCCGCAGTAGTAGTGCAGCAGAATTGCGTTCACGTTGCCGCGGTTGTTCACGGTGCCGTTTTCCAGCTTCTTCAGCAGAGAAGCAATGGCGTTCTTCACGGCTTCGTCCTTGCTGGCGGCGCGGGTCACGGTGGGGGCGGCGTTCTTGGGCAGTTCGATCTCGCGGGCGATGGCGTGGCCATTCATGTTCATGGTCAGCTTCATCAGGCTTTCGCCGCAGGGGCAGGCAAACGTGGTGCCTTCGGCCCATTCGCCGGCGGGGGTAACAACGGCCACAGGCGGCTCGGTTTCGGCGGCAAGTACGCCGTCTTTATAAGTAACACCCAGCAGCCAGCGTTCGGCGTTGGCCAAGGGCAGGCTGTTTTCGGCATCGGGAAGAGAAACGGTGATGCCTTCGTAGCCGCTGAGAAGCTGCAGACCGAAGATGTTGCGGGTATCGCGCACGCCCAGGTCCTGCAGACGCACGAACACCTGGTTTTCACCGGCGTGCAGGGGCAGGTCTACATCCTGCCAGCAAATGGGCTTATACACGGGCTCTTTAATGCTGACCAGCTTTTCGCCGTTGACCCACAGATCCACGGCTTCGTAGGTCCACACGCGGGCAGGCACGGTGCAGTCGGCTTCGGCCACCAGCACGTTGGCGGCCCAGTAGTCCACCTTGGTCAGGGAATAGTAGAACTTGCTGAGATCGAGGAACCAGTTGTTGCCGCCGTTGTAGTACTGCCACTTGTAGTCTTCAAAAGCGGGCTGGCCCAGGCGGATTTCCGCAGGGGGGTTCTTCAGTTCATCGTCGGCGATGATCTCGCGCAGTTTCTTTTCAAACTGCAGCTGGTTGGAAAGGAAGAAATCGGGATAGTAGAGTTCTTCCTTGGGCTGGGTAACGAGCCAGTTGCAAACGTAACCGCACTCGTTGGGAGTGAATTTTTTCATACAAATCCTCCGTTCGTAAAATATTTGGAGAAGATTACTTCAGAAAATCCTCACGCTGGGGGGTGAACACATCCACCAGGATACCGGCTTCCAGAGCGGTGCAGCCGTGGGGAACATTGGAGGGGAAGTAGAGGCTGTCGCCCTTCTTAACAATATTGGCAACGCCGTCGATGACGAATTCGAATTCGCCTTCGGCTACATAGGTGATCTGCTCGTGCACATGGGTGTGCATGGAGCCGACGCCGCCTTTATCAAAAGTAACTTCCACCATCATCATGCTGCCGTCGTGGCAGAGGATCTTGCGGCGGGATTTTTCATCGAGGATGGTATAGGGGATGGATTCATTCTTAACAACCATGGGAAAACCTCCTATAAAATGGTACAGATGGTAAAACAGGCACGCCCCAAAGCTGAGACGTGCCCGATTTTTACGATATAAGCCAGATTATCTCTGGATACGGCCGGAGCCGTCGCCGCCAGCCAGCTTTTCAACTTCGGCAACAGTCATCATGTTGTAGTCGCCTTCGATGGTGTGCTTCAGAGCGGAAGCAGCAACGGCGAACTCAACAGCAGCCTGGGTATCCTTGCCGGTC
>JAFYOA010000157.1 GCA_017547865.1 Clostridia bacterium | reverse complement strand
TGCTGGATGAACCGGAGGCCGGTCTGTCACCTTCTGCTCAAATGGCGCTGCTGTGCGAAATCAAGCGCCTGTGCGAACAGAATTCCCAGTTCATCATCGCCACCCATTCGCCCATTTTGCTGGCGTATCCCGGGGCTGTTCTCTACGAGCTTTCCGAAGCCGGCATTCGGGAGACCACCTACCGCGAAAGCGAGCCCTACCGGCTTACCCAACAGTTTTTAAACGATCCCGAGCGCATGCTCCACCTGCTGCTGCAGGAATAAAACGAAAGAAGCTGATTTTATGTCCGATCGGATCAAAGGCATTCTCTGCATCCTTTCCGCCGCCTTTTTCTTTGCTCTTATGGGCGTGTTTGTCCGCCTCTCCGGCGATATTCCCTCCATTCAGAAGAGCTTTTTCCGCAATCTTGTGGCCATGCTGTTTGCCTTTTCCATGATGCTGCGCAAGCACACCACGTTTAAGGTGAAAAAAGGCGCCCGCGGAATTCTTCTGCTGCGTGCGGTGGCCGGCACCATCGGTATTTTGTGCAGCTTCTATGCGGTGGATCGCATTCCCCTGGCGGATTCTTCTGCCCTTGGTAAAATGTCTCCTTTCTTTACCCTGGTGTTCTCTGCTATTATTCTTAAAGAAGCCATTACTCCCACACAGATCGGGGCTTTGGTGGCAGCGTTTGCCGGCTGCATGTTCATTCTGCGGCCCGATTTCGCCAACGCCGATCTGCTTCCCTCCGCGGCGGCGCTGTTTGGCGGCGTCACCGCCGGTCTGGCCTATACACTGGTGCGCAAACTGGGGAAGATGGATGTGCCCAGCGCCCAGATCGTCTTCTATTTCTCCTTGTTCTCCACCTTGTGTGTCACCCCGTACCTGCTGTTCTCCTATGCACCCATGCAGTTGTGGCAAATAGGGCTGCTTCTGCTGGCGGGTCTGTCCGCTTCCGTGGCGCAGTTCTCCGTTACCGCAGCTTATAAATTTGCCCCGGCCAACCAAATCTCCGTGTACGATTATTCCCAGATCATCTTCTCCGCACTGCTGGGCTTCGTTCTGTTCGATCAAACCCCGGATTTGCTCAGCGTGGTGGGGTATCTTATCATCGGCGGTGTGGCGGTGTTCATGTTCATTTACAATAACCGCCGGGCGGCAAAAGAAAACGCCAAATAAAATTCTGAAAGCTCTCTTGCAAAAGAGGGCTTTTTCTTTTGTAAATAAGATTCACCCTGTTTTGTATTGACAGTTTGTATTCTTTGTATTACAATATATAATACAAAGAGAAAGGAGGACGCACCATGCTGATCCATCTTGATTTTGACAGCGAGGTTCCTATTTATCGCCAGATCCGCGATCAAATTGTGCGCGGCATTGCCGAAGGGACACTGCAGCCAGGGGAGCGCCTGCCGTCTGTGCGGGCCCTGGCCGATGAGGCCGGCATCAACATGATGACCGTGAGCAAATCTTACCAACTGCTGAAGCAGGAGGGCTACATTACCCTGGGCCGCCGCAGCGGTGCCGCCGTGGCGCAAGCACAACCAAAAACGCTGGCCGAAAAAACCATGGCCGACCTTGCCCGGGTGGTCAGTGAGGTTCGTGCCGCGGGATGGAGCGAAGAAGAATTTGCAGATTTGTGCCGCCGTGTATTTCAGGGCGAAGCCGAGAGATAAGGAGATGAATGTATGCTGATGAATTTGTTTTTGGTAGTGTGCTTTGCGTGCGTTATGCCCATTATGTATGCTGTTATGCGCAACGAAGTTGAGCCTAAAAAGAACATTGTGCTGGGGGTTACTCTGCCGCTGCAGGCCAGGGAAGATGCCCGGGTGCAGGCCGTGTGCAAG
>JAFYOA010000156.1 GCA_017547865.1 Clostridia bacterium | reverse complement strand
CCAATCGTTTTCGCCCAGCAGGGGTTCCAGCGCATCGGCGGTGATACGAACAGCACGCATGGCGGTCAGAACCTCATCGCGATAATACTTAGCCTCTGCATATGCATCGCCGCTATGACCGGCACCTGCCACGGCAGCTTCCAGTGCTTCGGTGCGCTCGGCCAGCTCAGCAGACAGGGCATCCAGCTTCTGCAGAAGTTTCACTTCGGCGGTGCAGGCCAGGCCGGGGCAGGCGGCTTTTTTGGCCACAATGCTGTCGGCCACTTTCTTCTCGTAGTTCAGCACTGCGGGAACAATCTGGCGGTTCAGCATTTCAATGGCGGTCAGAGCTTCGATATTCACGTATTTTACGTAAATTTCAAGGTTAATGGTATAGCGGGAACGGCTCTCCACCTCGCTGTACACATGGTGGCGCTCAAACAGGGAAATATTCTCGTCGGAAACCAGTACAGGAAGTGCATCCACAGTGGTTTCCAGATTCAGAATACCAAGCTTGGCGGAGTGCTTTTTCCACTCCTCGGAATAGCAGTCGCCGTCAAAGATGATCCGCTGGTGTTCCTTGATGGTGCGCTTGATCAGATCGGTGAGCGCGGTGTAGAAATCTTCCGCCTGTTCCAGTTCATCGGCGAATCCTTTCAGCACATCGGCCATAATGGTGTTCAGCACCGTATTGGGGCCGGCAATGGATTGGGAAGAGCCGAGGGCACGGAACTCAAACTTATTGCCGGTGAAGGCCAGCGGAGAAGTACGGTTGCGGTCGGTGTTGTCCATGGGGATCTTGGGCAGAACGTCTACGCCGATGTCCATCTTGCCGTCCGGGCTTTCTTCGTAGTGGGCACCGGTCACAATGGCATCCAGCACACGCTCCAGGTCACTGCCCAAAAAGAGGGAAATGATGGCCGGAGGAGCTTCGTGCGCGCCCAAACGGTGATCGTTGCCCGCATAGGCCACAGAAGCACGCATCAGATCCTGGTGTTCATCCACCGCCTTGATAACAGCAGCCAAAAACAGCAGGAACTGGGCGTTTTCCGCCGGGGTATCACCGGGGTCAAACAGGTTCACGCCGGTATCGGTGGACATGGACCAGTTGTTGTGCTTACCGGAACCGTTCACGCCTTCAAAGGGCTTTTCGTGCAGCAGGCAAACCAGGCCGTGCTTCAGCGCAACTTTACGCATCACTTCCATGGTCAGCTGGTTGTGGTCGGTAGAAATATTGGTGGTGGTGAAGATGGGTGCCAGCTCGTGCTGGGCAGGTGCGGCTTCGTTGTGCTTTGTCTTCGCCAGAATACCAAGCCGCCACAGTTCTTCATCCAAATCGGCCATATAAGCAGCCACACGGGGCTTAATCACACCAAAGTAGTGATCGTCCAGTTCCTGGCCCTTGGGGGGCTTGGCGCCAAACAGGGTGCGGCCGGTAAAGATCAGGTCTTTGCGCTGATCGTGCAGCTTTTTATCCACCAAGAAGTACTCCTGCTCCGGGCCAACGGTGGAGGTAACACGGCGCACGTTGGTCTGCCCGAACAGGTGCAGAATACGCAGCGCCTGCAGGTTCAGCGCATGCATAGAGCGAAGCAGCGGGGTCTTTTTATCCAGCACTTCGCCGGTATAAGAACAGAACACCGTGGGAATGCACAGGGTGCCGTCTTTTACAAAAGCATAAGAAGTGGGGTCCCAGGCGGTGTAACCGCGGGCTTCAAACGTGGTGCGCAGACCGCCGGAGGGGAAGCTGGAAGCATCCGATTCACCCTTAATGAGTTCCTTACCGGAGAAATCCATGATCACGCGGCCGCCCTCGGTGGGGGTGATAAAGCTGTCGTGCTTTTCGGCGGTGATGCCGGTCATGGGCTGGAACCAGTGGGTGTAGTGGGTTGCTCCTTTGGAAAGTGCCCAGTCTTTCATGGCGCTGGCCACCACATTGGCCACCTCGGGGTTCAGGGTCTGGCCCATCTCAATGGTCTTTTTAACAGATTTGTAAATATCTCTGGGAAGTTTATCCTTCATGACAGAATCGTTGAACACCATGCTGCCAAAAAGTTCCGGTACACTGCTCATCAAACACACTCCCTTACAAACAATAACAACAAAAGATGAAACGAAAAACGCTGTGAGAAGGGGCACCCATCTCACAGCAAGTAAAGCTGTTTCTAAAAAATATTATATTCGAAATCCCGAAAAAGTCAACCAAAAACAGAAGAATCTGAAATTTCGTGATTTCGCCGCAAAGACTTGCCGCCAACCGTTGGTTTTGTGTTCTATTTTATGCGGTCAGCTTTTGGCCTCGTTTTCTGCCTCCCGGCTGCGCAGGTGTTCCCGCAGCAGCAGGTTGATATACTGGCTTAAAGAGCGATCGTCTTCTTCGGCCAGGCATTTCATGCGTTCCACAATATCTTCATCCAAAGTAAGGCTGATACGTACTTTTAACGGTTTCATGTGAATGATCATCTCCTGTGTATATCGTACCACAAAGGATGATTTCGTATTGACAAATAAGATGAAATAATATATAGTATTACTGAATCGTACTGTTGTTTTTTTGAAAAAGGAGACCTGTACGCAAAAAACGGAGCGCCCGGCAAGGGTTCTCCGTTTTCTTTATTCATTCGTCTTTTTTAGGCGGCTCTGTTGGGCGGGCAAGCAGCACATACAGCCCCACGCCCACTGCAAACACCAAAGCAGAAGCGCCCATCCCCAGCAGAAAACTGCGCCCTTCCCCACCGGAAAGCGCCTGCAGCGGCGGTGCGGTTTCATTTGGCCGTTCCGATTCCGCCTGCACTGCCGGGCTTGTCTGCGAAACGGAGGAAGCAGCCTCCGTCTTCGATTCGGGTTCTGCGGTTCCTGCTGAAGAAACCGGCGTTTCTTCTTCGGAAGATGCGGTGTATGCTTCTGCCGGCGGGTTATCCGGCGCTTTGGCCGCCACAGTAACGGCAACCGTCTCTGTAAAGGTGGTATCGGTTATATTGCCGGCAGCATCGGCCACCTGCGAAACGGTGATCTGCACGGTATATTGCCCGGACTCTTCCGGAGCACGAAACACGAACCGCACGGCTTCGCCGGAGAAATCCGCTGCGCCATGGGCTGCCGTGTACACAAACGAACTCCGGTTCCCCTCGCTGTACGCGCGGGTATAGCCGTTTTTGGCAGAGGGCGACGGTATCGCCTTCACAAAGGTAAGAGCATCGCTTTCTGCGGTAACCAAAAAAGCAGCGGTGTTGCCGGGTTCAAGCAAAGAAACCGCGATCTCCACGGTTTTTCCGGGGCGGCAGGTTCCTTCGGTCTGCACGGCAAACGAAACCGCCTGCGCCAAAAACGCAGACAGCCAAAGCAAAAGCAGCGCCAAAACCACTGCCACCGCCTTTCTTTTCATGCTCTCATCCCCCGTTTTGCTTATTTTTCTTCCACCGTAAACGAAAGCCGCGTGCCTGCCGGGAAGATTTTTACCCGATACAGAGCAGAACGCTGCCAGCTTTCCAACAAAGTCTGATCCGTTACAGGGCAGCATTCCGTTTCTGTTTTTTCGGCACCGGTTACCCGCAGCACAGCGCTGCCGATAACAATCGTATTTTCCTGCACACAGGGCGGTTCCGTTGTCATCAACGTAAGGAACGTACCCGCGGGCAGCGTATCCAGGGTATCCTCCACCTGAACGGTTCCGTTTTCCTGCAGCTGCACCCGGCGTGTCCAGCTTTTCACCCCGGCTTCCGGCGGGTAGGCGCCGGCCAGCTCCAGTGTAAGCGCAGGGGCAGCACCCTCTTCCCGCTTCAGCACAACCGCTGCGGCATTCTGCCCGTCAAACTGCCGCACTTCGCCAAAGGTCATTACATTATGAAAAGCCGAGTTCATCGTCCACAAGCTGTATCGATCATCAGAAAATGTTTTCCCGGAATACGCCTCGATGCCAATATCGATGAGCACCGGCTCACCGTTTTTAAACAGGGTAACGGTGCCCACATCGTTGTGGTTGTGGGGTTCGTTGTTGTGGCCGCCTTTCACCGCAAGGTAGGTGCCGCCCCGGCGGGCCACCCACATGCCGGTGCTGGGGTAGAACACATCCTTCGGCTGCAAAGCGGGCAATGCAGCTGCCTCTGCAATTTTTTCGGCAGCAAAGGCCATTTCTATATGGTAAAACAGATTCTGGCTGGCGGCTGTGCGCAGGGCATAGCCGTGGGCAGCAATATCCTTGGCCACGTCGCGGCGCATGGGCTCATTTTCTGCTACCGCGGCAAACAGGTACTCCTCTGCGCCGCAAGGGCCGGGGCGCTGGGGGCAATCGTTGAAATTGCAGTAATACTCGCCGCCAATATGCATGTGCAGAATATAGGCAGCCATATTCTTAAACTTATTTTCTTCAAACAGCGGCTGCAGGGCGCCGCCGGTCACGGCGTTCATCAGGTTGGCGGCAGCAAAAAAGCTCAGCACACCGTGGCGGTAGTAGCGCACACCCTCGGCGCAGCAGCCATCCTCGCCCATGGCATCGTAGTAAGCATCCATGCCTATGGCGGCTTTTTGCAGAGCATCGCGCAATTCCATTTCTCCCACCGGTTTGTGGGGCAAGGCAGCCAGGGTGAACAGCACCAGCAGGCAGTTCATGGTGCACCAGGGTGTCCAGTTGGCCACCATCCTGCCATCATTCTTGTTCAGCCGCATCCAATGCACGTCGGCGGTCAGGTACGGCCGCACCACCCGGTGCAGCAAAGCTTCTTCCATCATTTCGGTCAGGTTGGGAGAAACCTCTGCCAGTTCTTCCCGAAGCAAATACAGCGCCAGGGCAATCTGGCTGCCGGTTTCCGCCGCAAACAGATCCAGCGACGGGTATTTCACACTGGGGAACGGGATTTTCACCGGACCCGTGGAACACATAGCTGTGTGCGCGGGAAAACACCAGCTGGTCTCTTCGCAAATGCACACGATCCCATCGATGATAGCATCCATAAATCTGCCTTTGTGTTCCACACACTCCGCTATAATCAAATCATTCAGCCTGCGGCGACGGGCAAAATACGGTGCCTCGTAGTGACTCCGGTTACCGTTGCGTGCAAATTCAAGGTACAGGGTCATCGGCAGCATGGGGTAATCTTCGGTCAGCCT
>JAFYOA010000155.1 GCA_017547865.1 Clostridia bacterium | reverse complement strand
GGTGGAACAGCAGCGGGAAGAAAAGCGGGTGGTTGGCCGCGAATTTATGAGCGAAGACGAAGACCACGATCTGGACACCGACCACGACCACGGATAAAAAATCACCCCGGCTTCTTTTTGGGAAGTCGGGGTGTGTTTGTTTAATTTTCTTCGTCCGGCTGGGTCAAAGGTGTGATCTTCCAAATGAACAGGCACATCAGCATGGTAAGAACAAACCGGCACAGGGGCAGGAACTGCGAACCGTAGAACGGCAAACCAAAGAGGGTCACCGGCTCGAACTGCTGGAAAATACTGAGGAAGAACGTACCAAAGGCTGCACCGCAGAACGCCAGAATATTGGCGCCGAAGTTCCAGAACAGGTAGTACACGTCCTGGTCGCCCTTGGGCAGGTTAATGTAGAACAGGTTGGCGTAGGTCAGGTTCAGGCCGGAGCAGGCAATACCGCAATACACGGAAACAATGACGTACCACCACAGGGTTTGGCTGGTGGTAAAGCTGTACATCACTTCGTAGCTGGCTGCAATAATGAACCAGAACAACAGCATACGGTGCCAGGTAAAGCGGGCAATCAAACGGCGCCAGAACCGCAGCAGGAACACGTTGCCGAATACGCAGAAAATACTGGTGGTCAACGTCATCAAGTAGGGCATCTTTACCGTATCCAGCAGGTAATAGTTCCAGGTGGAAGCATTGGTGGCGGCAATGAAGTTCCAGAAGAAGCACAGTATGCAGCACAGGAAGAACTTTTTATGCTGCAGCGGCAGCGTAATGATATCCTTGAACTTTGCGGCTTCACCGGAGAATTCATAGGGCCATTCTTTGGGAACGGCATACACGAGAGTGCCGCCAAACACAAACAGGCCAAAGGCAACATAACGCAAAACAACGATCAGCGTTTCCTGGTTGCCGGAAGCTGCCAAAGCGTCTGCCGCGATAGCGGAAAACACGGCTGCCAGCGTGGAAATAAAGCTGGAGGTAAGGTTTTGGAAAGAGAAATAAATGTTACGGGCATCGTCTGCTTTGGGAACAAAATGAATGTGCCACGCCATAGCACCGGAGCCCAGAACAGCGTTCATTGCGCTGGCTAAGAACTGGAACACACCAAACCATATCGTTCTTTGCAAATAGTCTTTTACAAAGATTGGCATGATGGTGGTTGCCAGCACGATACATAAATAATAGAAAATATGGTTGAACAGCAGCAGCGCCCGCCTGCGCTTGAAAAGCCGCAGCACCTTGGGCGAAATAAGGCCGAACAGCCAGGAAATGTACGGAATAAATGCGATGATACCGACTCGTACGATATCGATGCCGTTCTGCGCCAAAAACGCCGTATAGAAAATACCGGTTACAAATGTATTGGCCAGGTTGGCAGTAAAAGTATTGATCAACAGCAGCGAACTACCGGTGCTTTCCGGTGTGCGGAAGTTAAATACGCGACAAAAATCGGAATTGAGGAAACGGCGTTTCAGATTGGAAATCATACCGCAAACCACCTTTAAATATTATGGTGAATGGATTGAACAGCGGATCTGTTTTTTTACAAAAATGCAAATATAGAATCCCTGAGGTGGCTATATCGTAGCATAGGTTTTTCCCTTTTGCAAGGGGGTTTTCAAAAATATTTTTCACCTGTTTTCAGGCGGTGAACAGACATTGTTTTTGTCGTTTTACGGCGTTTATTTTTCCGCTGTTTTGCCAACACGATACCGCGACGGCGTGACCCCCAGCGCCTGTTTGAAGCACTTTGAAAAATGGTAAATATCACAAAAACCGCAGGCCGCAGCAATCTCCCCCACCGGCCGGTCACTCTCCTGCAGCATTTCCAGCGCATGAGAAATGCGAACCTGCAGCACATAGCGATGCAGAGGAACGCCGGTAAAGGTCTTCACCATTCCGCTGACATGATTCGGGTGCAGATGGAACCGTTCGCCGATCATCCGGTTGGTCAGCGGGCGCATGTAGTTTTCCTGTATATAGCCCACCACCCGGGTCACGGCTTCATCCCCGGCGCGGAAACGCTGAGAGGACAACATGCGGGCACACTCGAACAGCACTTCCCCCATCACATCGGAGTTCAGCCGTTCAAAGTAGATGAGCTTCTGAAAGTATTCCCGTTCCAGCTTCATCAGCCGGGGCAGCAGGTTTTCGGCTCCGCACAGGTACACCGCGCTGTTAAAATCCGGTGCATCCTGAAACAAAATGTTCTCCAGCCGTCGGCCGGGGTCGTACAGCGGCTGTTCCACCGGCGGAATGGGGACTTTCTGATCCAGATGTTCCTGGGTATAATCAAAGTTAACCGCCAGATACGTCACTTCCCGCGCCGGGGTGCCAATGCGGTAACCCATGCCGGAGGGAACCACCAGTACGCAGCCGGAAGCCATGGGGTATTCTGTTTCTTCCACCAAAATACAGCCTTCTCCGCTGCAGCAATAAAACAGGCGGGCATCCACCGGCACGGTAAAATCATAGCGGGCGGCACGGTCCAGCGGCAAATAATGAACATAACGGACAAAGGGACGGATCTCTTCAAATCGCACGATACATCACACCTTTATTTTATACAAAAACAACTGCAGATCCTACATTGAGTATAGCAGAAACTTGTTGCTATAATCAAGGTAAATTCAAAGATTTCACGGAGGTTTATCATGATAGAAAGAAAACACAAGCGCACCGCCAAAATAGGCATTTTTGCCGTGGGACACGCCACCTACTGGGGACAGTTCGACGGACTTTTGGATGACCTGCTGCGGTACCACGGCGATTTTGCCGCAAAGCTGACCGCCAACGACGTGGAGATCGTGGACTTCGGCATGATCGACAGTTCCGAAAAAGCATACGCTGCCGCCGGTGCCATTCGCGCCGCCAACGTAGACTTGCTGCTGTGCAACATGGTCACCTATGCCACTTCGTCTGTTTTTGCTCCCATTGTGCGCGATGCCGGTGTGCCCATGGTGCTGGTGGCCCTGCAGCCCCAAAGCAGATTGGATTATACCAAGGCTTCCACCTATATGCAGCTTTCCAACGATAACATCTGCTCCGTACCGGAGTTTATCGGCGTGGCCAACCGGCTGAATCGTAAAATCTACGATGTGATCATCGGCACACTGTACAACGACCCCGCTGCCGATGCGGAACTGACCCGCTGGTGCGACATTGCCAAGGTACTGCATGACCTGCGCGGCGCCCGCCTGGGCCTGATGGGCCACACCATGGAAGCCATGTACGACATGCACGCCGATCCTACGGCGATTTCCTCCGCCTTTGGCCTGCATGTGCCGCTGCTGGAAGTGGATGACCTGGTGAACGTCTACGAAACCGTGACGGAAGAAGAGATTCAGGCAAAGATTGCCGTGATCGATGCGGAATTTGATATGCCCGAGCCGAAGTCCGATCCCGTCACCTCCAAGCTGACGGATGCAGACAAGTACCAGGCGGCGAAGTCCGCTGTGGCGCTGGATAAGTTTGTAGAAAAATACAACCTGACCGGCTTGGCTTATTATTATGAAGGAAAAGAAGGCTCGCTTCAGCGTGAAGTGGCCACCACCCTCACCGTGGGCAACTCTCTCCTCAACGCCCAGGGTATTCCCATGTGCGGCGAATTTGACATTAAGACCTGCGTTGCCATGCTGCTGATGGACCGCCTGAATATTGGCGGCAGCTTTGCGGAGTTCCATCCCTTCGACTTTGAAGAAGACTTTATTCTGGTGGGCCACGACGGCCCCCACCACCTGGCCATTGCCGACGGCAAGCCGGTGCTGCGCAGCCTGAAGAAATTCCATGGCAAGCCGGGCCACGGTGCTTCGGTGGAATTCAAAATTAAGGAAGGCCCCATTACCATGCTGGGCATTACCCAAACCGGCGAGGGCAAATTCAAGTTTGTCATCGGCGAAGGCATTTCCAAGAAGGGTCCCATTCCGCCCACCGGCAACACCAATACCCGCGGGTTCTTCGCCCCCACCACAAAAGAATTTGTGAAAAAATGGGTAATGGAAGGCCCCACCCACCACTACGCCCTGGGCGTAGGTCACCATGCCGAAACCATTGCAAAGATCGCCGAAATCTTGGGCATTGAAGCTGTAATCGTAAAATAAAGGAAACCGCCATGTACAAACGCATTACGCTGGAAATGAGCTTGAAGCCTTTCAAAGAAACGACACCTGCGTACATCGATGCCGTGGTGCAGAACGTCTTCACCCAATGGCGGCCGCTGCTTGAAGGCCGGGAAATAATTTCTGTTATGCTGTGGACTGCGGATGGCAGCGAGATTTTGGATTACGCCGGCCGCCCGGAAGACAGCTTTGAGTGGGCACGTTTTTTGGGCACCGCCAACCGGGAACTGCTGGGGAAAGACGAACCGCAGGACATTTCTCTGCACGAAAAGAAGCAGCACTACATTTCCCAGGCACCGGAGATGACCTACGGAACGCTGAAGTACATTGTCGCCGCCATCAAACGCATTGGGCACGCACTGTACCCCCAGGCCGTCGTCACCGTGGGAGACACCTTCGACATCGGACCGGAATTCGCCATTTCCGATTTCAAATACAGCCGCCATAAAGAGATCATCTCCGGCCGACGGTTGGATAACTTCGGGTTTGTTGATGCCACTGCCTCGCTGCACGCAGACACACGCCCCTACGCCGCCTACCCCCAGGGCATACCGGAGGGCACACCTTTCGCCACCTTTTTAGGGCGGCAGACCCGTGCATTCCTTCGGGATATGGGCATGGACTACCTGTGGCTCTCCAACGGTCTTGGGTTCAGCGCCAACCCCTGGGATATGACCGGCAAAATTTACGACGGCGAGCGTTTCTACACGGAAAAGCTGGCTGCCACCCGACAGCAGGTCTTCGATTTCTGGAAGCTGTTCCGGGAAGCCTGCCCGGACTACCCCCTGCATACCCGGGGCACCAACAACTCGGTTGGCATTGATTACGCCACCGACGGTGTGCCCCTGCACGACATTTACACCGCCGGGCTGGACATTGCCCCGCCGCCCAATTCCCCCTGGGCTGCCCTAAACGATGACTTCGGCCTGGAGCTAATGGGCCACATGACCCGCATCTGCGAGCTCCCCGGCGATGCATTTCTGTTCCGCTATTACATTCACGACCCCTGGTGGGTCAATTCCCCCTGGTACGACCGCTACGGCGGCCAGCCCCACGACATTTACCTGCCCATGTCCATCAGCCGTATTACCGAAGAAGGCAAGGTGCAGACTGCAGAGACCTTCAGCATTCTTTCCATC
>JAFYOA010000154.1 GCA_017547865.1 Clostridia bacterium | reverse complement strand
TTGCTTTTCTTACAGATGCTTTTCCAAAAACGCCAGGATATCCGCGCGCATGGCGGCGCTTTCCAGGTGCCCGGCCGGGTAGCGCAGAACGGAGATGTTCTCTTTGGCGCCCAGTTCTTCGTACACGGCCATCAGTTCCGCTTCTATACGGTCCACACCAGCCATGGGGGTCAGGGCATCGTACTTGCCAACGGTGGCTAAATGCGGACGGGGCGCGATCAGAGAATTGATCTGTGCGCTGGTAAAGTGCAGGCACAGGCCCGGCACATAATAATAGATGCCGTGGCGGTCCAGCCCGTCTTCCTTTTCAATTTCCGCATAGTCCGTCAGGCAGCAGATGTCCACGCACAGCTTGGCACGGTCATCCAGGGCGGCCACCCACCAGGCCATGGTGCTGCCCATGGACATACCCAGAGCACCCACACGGGCAGAATCCACATCCGGGCGGGAAAGGAGATAATCCATGGCTTTCAGGCTGTCGTACACCATGCGGCCCCACATCACTTCGCCGTGCCACAGCATGGATTTGAAGGTGGAAAGCTCGGTGCGGCCGCTGCGCTCGCCAAAGCACCAGTGATCAATGGCAAGGGCGGCAATACCCTGTTTGGCAAGGGCGGTGGCGTAGTTCACCGGGTACATATAGGGAGACGGCGTGAGGAGCTCGTCTTTGCCCTTGTAATACTGGCCGCCGTGGGAATGGCAGAACAGCACCGCCGGGTAGGGGCCTTCGGTTTTTGGGTGGGAAAAGAGCGCGGGGATCACTTCGCCGCGGGGGTTTTCCGGCGTGCCGCTGCAAACATCAAGTACAAGGCGCTCCAGAATAAAATCTTCGTGCTCTTCCACAGCCACGGTGCGGCAGGTTACGGGAAGATCACGGGCGGGGAGAATGCCCAGCAGAGAGTAAAGCTCCGTGCGGCGCTGGGGCTGAAAATCGGGTGTTAACATAGATGTTCTCCTAAAATTAAGATAACGTAAAAGCTTCGATTGAACCTTTTCAAAGGTTCATAGGACGTCGGGGCAACGCCCTGACCCGTGCTCCGCAGAGCGCGGAACTCCTTATTGTCCAAAAAGGGCAGGAGGATCCATAGGAACTATAAATTTGCAGCAAACTCACCTCGGAACCCACACGTGGAGGGGTTCCGAACGCGAGCAAAAAATTTAAAGGCTGAAAATTTGAAGATTCTGCTGATTTTGGCGGGCGAACACAGTTCGCCCCTACCGGGTGTGTTAGAGTGTAGAATGCACGGATTCACCCAACCAGCGCCAACAATTCCGTCAGTGAACCGATACGCATGGTTTCTTCGCAGCCGATGCCATCCGGCAGGTTTGCCTGCGGCGGGGCAAGCCAGGCGCAATCCATGCCGGCACGGCGGGCACACAGCACATCAAAAGGATGATCACCTACATACAGACATTTTTCGGGAGAAAGTCCCATGTCATTCAAAGCGATCTCCATAATGTGTGGGTCGGGTTTTTCCACGCCAACCGTTTCGGAAATAACAATAGTTTCAAAAAATTCCGCCAATTGCATTTCCTGCAGGTACTTCAACAGGTCGGAAGTATAGTTGGAGACCACACCCAGGCGTACACGGGCAGAAAGTTGCCGCAGCACACCGCGGATCTCAGCTTTTACCATTTTCTTCATGCGAGGGGCAGGTGTTTCCTGTAGTTTTGGCAACCAACCATCGGCTTCACCCGGAAAAATCACTTCCACCGCCGCACGATCCATCATGGTCATAAAGTCGTCGTCGGGCATACGGGGTGCGCCAAGGTATTCTTTCATCAACTGCGCGTACTCTGCGTTTTTCACAGCGGCAAAAAGTTCTGTCCGCAGAGAATCTTCCAGTAGCTGCGGGCAGATTTTACGTAGGCGCTGCAAATAATAGCTGCCCAAGTCCGGTTCGTATTCGATGAGGGTATCGCCCACATCAAACAAAATCGCTTCGTATTGCATGGGCATCACTTCAACGGGCAGGTCAGCACAGCCACCTGGTAGGATGTGTCGGCGGTCACTTCAATTTCGTTGGTGTTATACCACTGCACGGTGCTGCTGCAGAAGCGGTTGGTGAACTGCTCCACGCTGCCCAGCACCGGGAAGCCGAATCCCTTGCCCTTATAGTGCATGGGAATGACGACGCGCGGTTCCACGGCAGAGACGATCTGCTTGGCCATTTCGGCGTTGATGGTGTAGTAGCCGCCCACGGGAATGCACAGCACATCGAGATTTTTCAGCTTTTCCAGCTGTTCGACGTTGGGCATGCAGCCCAGGTCGCCCACATGGGCAACACGCAGGCCTTCGCCCTCCAGAATAAACATGGTGTTGGGGCCGCGCAGGGTGCCGTTTTCATCGTCGTGCCAGGTGGCGATCTCTTCCACCCGCAGAGGTGCGGCACCGCTGGCTTTTACTTCCACGGCGGCGGTGTAGTTGTGGTCGCCGTGCCCATGGGAACACAGCACACGGTCGGCGGTGGTGTTCACCGCCGGCAGCCAGGGCAGCATTTCCGGATCAAAGGGATCGATCACAACGGAATAGCCTTCGCTTTCAATTTTAAAACAGGCGTGGCCCAGCCAGGTAATTTTCATACGGCAGGCTCCTTTCTTTTCAACACAACTTTTTAAGGAAAAACCGCACCCCGTTTTGGCAGGGTGCGGCACAAAAACCAAATTACAGGGCAGCCTTGATGTCTTCGATCATCTTGGCGTATTCTTCGTCGGTGAGATACTTCTGGCCGGGGTTCATGGCAAACACGCCGCCCCACTCGAACTCATCCTTATACTTGGGCACCAGGTGCATATGCAGGTGGCAGCCGGTATCGCCGTAAGCGCCGTAGTTCACCTTGTTGGGAGCAAACACCTTGTGGATGGCCTTGGCGGCACGGTCCACGTCGGCGAAGAAAGCGTTGCGGTCTTCGTCGCTGATGTTCACGATCTCGCTCACGTGGTCTTTGTAAGCCACGATGCAGCGGCCGGGATGGCTCTGCTCTTTGAAGAGAATGAGGGTGGAAACGCTGAGGTCACAAATGTAGATACCGAACTGTTCCAACAGTTCGCCGCGCATACAATAGCCGCAGTTGCAGTCTTTTGCGATCATAATACAATACCTTCCTTATTATAAAAATCTTCCGTTGCGTGCGTTGCCGCATACTTTTATTTATTATATCACGGCGCAGCAAAAATTTCTATCTCCAAAACCGAAAACCGCAGCCCTTCTTTTCATGCAGAACCGCCAAATCTTCAATCTTTCTGTGGACATTCCCCCAAAAACGAAGTATACTTAAAGTAGTACTACACCGTGGGAGGATACTATGAACGAGGCAGTATTGATCAAAACATTCATCTACGTAGCCATTCTGCTGATTGGCTACAGCTTTAAAAAGCTGGGTATTTTTCACCGCAGCGATTCCAAATTTCTCAACAGCGTGATTCTGAATCTCACCATGCCCGCCGCTATTATCAACGGCTTTCAGGGTGTTTCCATCACGCCCCACCTGCTGGCGGGTCTGGGCATTGGTTTGTTTGCCAATACATCTCTTCTGCTGGCCGGCCAGCTGCTGAACATTCGCCGTACCCCCAACGAGCAGGCGATCTTCGCTTTCAGCACAAACGGCTTTGCCATTGCCACCTTCTCCATGCCGTTCCTCAACGGCCTTGTTTCTGCCGATGGTTTTGCCGCCATCTGCATGTTCGATATTTCTGTGGCGCTGATGTGCTACGGCGTGAACATTGCCGTGGGCAACGCCCGCATGGGCGGCGATGGCCGCGTGCGGCTGGTGCCTTTGGTAAAGAAAATCTTCTCTTCCCCCGTGTTCCTCACCTACATGACCCTCATCATCCTTTCTTTGTGCAATGTGCAGCTGCCCCAGGCATTTTTGGATCTTTCCGGCACCATTGGCAGCGGCAACGGCTTTTTGGCCATGCTAAGCATTGGTATTCTGTTTGAACTGAAGCTGCCCAAAGTGGGCCGCTCCATCATCGTTCGTCTGCTGGTGCTGCGCTACACCATGTGCTTCACCATGTCTATGATCGTTTACTTCCTGCTGCCCCTGCCGCAGGATATCCGCCTGTCGGTCAGCGTTGTGCTGATGGCCCCCTGCGCCAGCAGTGCCCCCCTGCTTACGGAAGCCTCCGGCGCCGACGGCAGCGTGGCCGCAGCCATCAATTCTCTCTCCATTCCCATCAGCATTACCATTATGACCCTGCTGCTGACTTTCCTGCACTAAATTCGCAAAAAAGCTTGACTCTGCCAAGCGCCTGTGTTATAAATTCAGTAGGTATATTTTCCTAATAAGAAAGGATTTTTGATATGAAAAAGAACATTGCTGTTATTGGTTATGGCGGACAGGGCGGCTGGCACGCCGACCACGCCCTGAAAAGTGACGTGCTGAACCTGGCCGGTATTTACGATATTAAACCCGAGCGCAATGCCCTGGCCGAAAGCCGCGGCATCCACGCCTATGCTTCTCTGGAAGAAGTTCTGGCCGATCCGGCAGTGGAAATTGTTACCGTTGCCACCCCCAACGACACGCACCTGCCCATTGTTCTGGCTGCCCTGGCCGCCGGCAAAAACGTGGTGTGCGAAAAGCCCGTGGAAATGTCCCTGGCTGTGCTGGATGAAATGCTCGCTGCTGCCAAGGCTGCCGGCAAGCTCTTCACCGTACACCAGAACCGCCGCTGGGACGTTGACTTCCTGGCCATGAAGCAGATCATCACCGAAGGCAAGATCGGTGCTCCCATCAACGTAGAATCCCGCATCCACGGTTCCCGCGGTATTCCCAGCGACTGGCGCTGCGAAAAGGAACACGGCGGCGGCATGATCCTCGACTGGGGCGTGCATCTGATCGACCAGATGCTGCAGCTGATCACCGACCCCATTGATAACGTATACTGCACCACCACCCACATCACCAACAAAGAAGTGGACGATGGCTTTAAGCTGACCATCAACTTTGCCACCGGCAAAACCGCCTATGTGGAAGTGGGCACCTACAACTTCATCGCTCTGCCCCGCTTCTATATGCAGGCCGAAAACGGCTCCGCCCTGATTACCGACTGGCGTGAAAAGGCCCAGGTGGCTCACTGCCTGGCCTGGCACGAAAGCGACGTGCTGCCCGTACAGACCGCTGCCGGCATCACCAAGACCATGGCCCCCCGCGACAGCGTGACCATGGAAACCTGGGAAGTGGAACGTCCTGTTTCCGATGTGCATGACTTCTACCGCAACTTCTGCGCCGCCATCGACGGCACCGCCGAGCAGGCCATCAAGCACTGCGAAGTTCGCCGCGTGATGAAGGTGATGGAAGCCGCCTTTGAATCTGCCGAAACCGGCGCCCGCGTCGCTTTTGACGAAAACAGATAAATAAAAAAAGATGCCTGCACCACAAAAAGTGCAGGCTATTTTTTTACGGCAAGCAGACGTTCGTCCAGTTGGAAACATTGCAGGCGCCAAACCCATTGTTTCCCACGGCAACCACCGTTCCATCCGATCGAAGACCCATTGTGATGGAAGAACCTGCTGCAATTGCCACGATGTCTGTCCAATCACTCACGTCGCACTGGCCATGGTCGTTGTGCCCCACAGCCACCACGGTGCCGTCGCTTTTCAATCCGACTGTATGGTAATCTCCGGCAGAAACAGCCACAATGTCTGTCCAGTCGGCCAGGTCGCATTGCCCGGTACTATTTTCACCTTTGGCCACCACAGTGCCGTCATCTTTCAAGCCAACCACAACCCAGCCGACAGAGATATCCGTAATGTCCGTCCAATCAGAAAAACCATCCACACGTCCGCGCGCGCTGTCATCGCACACAACAACGGTGCCGTTTGCCCGCAGACCCACGATGTAATCTCCGCTGCTTTCGATCGCTACGATCTGTGACCATTTAGCCACGTTTTTGGCCCATGTGTCGCTGTGACCGGCAGCAACCACTGTTCCGTTCTTTCGCAGACCAACCACCGTAGAGCCGCCTACGGAAACATCCATTATATCCGTCCACTCCGCAACGGCGGCGAAAAGACCCTCGTCCTGTACACTGGCGATTCCAAGTGCCACCAGTTCAACAGTGCCATCTGTCTTCAGCACCACCAAATGATTGAGACCGACCGAAACAGACGCAACATCCTTCAGGCTCGCATAGCCCCGGGATCCGGCCTGTCCGCTGCCCGCCAGCAGCACCGTTCCGTCCTCGCGCAGGGCCACGGTATCCGTGCAGGCGTCCAGCACAGATTTGCTGATGTTTTCCACCACAAAGTTTTCGTCCGGGATCATATCTTCCCAGCTGTCACCTGCAGGAGCACTGCAGCCGGTCAACAGCAGTACTATTGCAATAACAGCCCAAAACATTCTTCTCAATTTCATACATAACCCTCCGTTAAATAAAAAGATTACAGCAACTCCTTGCCTTCCCAGTCCCGCGGCTTACGCACACCCAGCAGCTTTGCCACTGTGGGGGCAATGTCCAGAATCGAAGCCTCCGGCAGTTTTGTACCGGCGGGTGCTTCTTTTCCGCGAATGAACAGCGGGATGGTCATATCTTCCGGCATTTCCGTGCCATGGGCGCGGTCGTGGCCGCCGTGGTCTGCGGTGAGAATAATCGTATATTCATCGCCCAGGGCATCCATCACCAGCTTGGCATCGCCCATCGCCAGCGAAACGGACTCCAGGTACTCCTTGGTCATCCAGCCGTACTTGTGGCCCACTTCGTCGGGCTCGCCCAAATACAGGAACACAAAATCCGGCTTTTCTGCCTGGCAGTAAGCAATGGCGCTTTTGGTCAGGCGGGTGCCCATCAGTTCAAACTTGTGCAGGCTGATGAACACGGAATAATCCAGCTTACCCGGGCGGGCGATATCCCGCAGCTCTTCCCAGCTGTAGAACATAGCCGTGGAGCAGCCGGCATCGTGGGCGGCATCAATGAGGCCGGTCACCGGGCGCACCTGGGGCATGTAAGTATTGGTGGTGGTACCGTGGCGTTCCGGCGGCACGCTGTGGAACAGCGACATATGGCACGGCAGGGTCACAGAGGGCATCACCGTGCGGGTATGTTCGCAGTGAGCTGTTGTTTCGCGCAGTTCTTCCAGCAGCGGGTGGCCGCAGGCTTCCATAGCGTCCGGGCGCATGCCGTCCACCAAAATCAAAATCACTTTTTCCATGGCTTTTCCTCCAAAATCACTTTTTCTCCGGCCAGCCGTTCACGGGGATTGCCGGGCTCCAGGCAGAATTGCCCTCTGCATCGATCAGTTCCACACGCACAAAGCGGTCGCCGCTCTTAATGAGATACCGGGCTTCGGTCACGTTCTCCCCACGCACCACACGCTTGGGGGTCCAGGGCATATTGGTATAGAAAATCACATCAAACACAGGAGAAGAACGCACCACAACCTCATCGCCTTCCACGGCCACGGAGAATTCCGGACCCTGGGTGGCGTAGTAATCACCGGCTAAAAATGCCTGCAGAATGGCCTCGCGGGTACATTCGTTGGCTTTCACCATAATGTAAGAGCGGCACTGGTCACCCTCGTAAAAATGGGTATCATCCGCGGCAATGCACCGGGGAAACACGCCTTTCACCGCCAGCTGATCCACAATGGCACCAGATTCTGGGCGGCAGTTCCAGGGGCGGCCGGAAACAGTATTGTAAATCTCCACGCCATCCATGGGCAGCTTTTCCAGCTGTTCCGGGGTATTCAAAGACCAGGCAGGATGCGCCAGAATGGCAATACCGCCGCAGCGGTGGATCTCGTTCATAATTTCCACCACAGAGGCTTTCTGCGGTTCACGGGAGAGCTTCGGTTCTTCGGTGCAGCCAATGGCGGTTACATGGTACACGCCCTCCCACACATCAGCGCCGGTATCGTACTCTGCACCGGAAAGGCACAGAATACCGTTTTCTTCCAGGCTTTCCGGCCGCCACTTGTAGTGGTCGGTCAGGGCAATAAAATCATAGCCGTTCTCCCGGTACAGCTGCAGGGTATCTTCCGGCGTGCTTCGGCCGTCGCTCGCCGTGGTATGGGTGTGCCAGTTGCCCTTATACCAGGTGTTTCCAAACTGATCTTTTATCATGGTTGCCTCCGTTTATTTCTGAATAAAATCTGCAAAATCATCAATGTTCATTTCCGGCGGCAGGGTATCGTCGCCGTCAAAGGTGAACACAGCACGCAGAGTGGTTTCTTTCACGTTTTCCAGCTTAACACGCAGCACGAGCACGCCTTCGTTGGGGTTGTTGTGAGGCGTCTGGTAGCTGCCGGGCAGCGGCACGGCATCTGTCAGAACAAACTGCGCGTTGGGGGTCTGCATGGTGATGCGCAGGGTGTGGCCGTTTTCTTTCAGCACAGCCACGTTGCCCTCCACCGTAATGTCCTTCACTTCCGTATGCAGGTTCCACCACAGGGTGCTTTCCTTTTCGCATGTTACTTCATCCTGCACCAGGAACTTATTGCGGTTATCGAACAGCATGCAGGCACGGCGCACGCTTTTTGCACCAAAGGGAGCGTAGGCTTCGGTGATATCGCACGCCGCAAAGGCTGCGCCCGGGGCCGTACCGAAGGTATCGATGGCAGCAGCGGCAAAAATATCCTGATCGGCTTCTTCGCCGGGGTTGATGAGCAGGGTGTTGTGGCCCTCGGCGCGCTTGCGGTAGTAACGCCAGCGGCCGCCCAAACGATCCCAGTATTCGGGTACAGCGTAGTTTTCTCCCTTCAGATCCATGGCCCAGCGCACGCCGAAGCGTTCCAGCAGGAACTGGCCGATGTCCAGGCAGCCGTGGTTCGATTGGTTATCGCCGCCCTTAAAGAAGGCGTACATGCTGTCCGGGTCGTTCCAGTCTTTGCGGAAGAAAGCCAGGCTTTCCACGCCGCCGTAAACCATATCCAGGGGGTAATCGGCTTCGGCGGGGGGAGCATCCTTCTCAGGCTTATACCAAAGCAATTCGTACACGCCGCCCTCGCTGTCGCCGCCGTAGGGATAGTACTTCACCGGGTACCAGGCGTAGGTGGGTTCGTCAAACAGCTGCGCCATCCAGTAAGCCTGGGGCGTGCCGCGGCCGGCCAGACCGCGCTCATTGGAGTTGGTATCGGCATAAGAAGCCAGCATACCCTTGGGAGAAGTGCAGTAAATCATGTAGCTCATGGTTTCGCGGTAGCCGTCCACTTCGCTCAGGCCAAAGTCTTCCCCCAGCACAGAGGTGAGGGCCGCCATAAAGTAGGTGGCGTAGGCCGTGCCGTACACCCAGTAGGTGGGGCCTTCGGAATACGCGCCGTCCGGGCCGATATCTGCCAGAGAACGGGGCACGTTGGCCACAGCAAAGCTCACCAGTTCGCTGCACAGCTCGGGGTAGTATTCCATCAGCGCCAACGCACCGATAGCGGTGCCGCCATTGCACACCTGGTTCCAGTTGTTCAGGCGGCCGGCCCATTCCGTAGCGGTGGACATGGGGCCATAGGCGGTATCAAAGCATTTTCCTTTCACCGCATCGCGAATGCGCTGCCGCTCGTCTTCGGTGAAAAGATCGTACATCCAGTCATAGCCAAGGCACAGAGCATAGCAGGCTTCTGCCACGTTCAGGTAGTGCTCCGGGTAATAGGTGGGGTAGGTGATGAAATTCAGCATCTCCGCCTTAGCGCGCTCGGCGTAACGCAGCTCGCCGGTAATGCGCCACAGCATGGCAAGGGTCTGCACACGCACCTTCACCATGCGGCAGGGGGTCAGGTAGTCCTTTTTGGGCTGCATTTTGCCGCAGGCATCCACCCAGGGGGCAAACGGCTCGGTAAAATAGGGTTCTGCCCGTTTTTCCAGCGCTTTCACCCAGTTTTTATAGGGCTGCTCGTCCTTGTGGGCGCGAATACGGGCAAAGGTATCTTCGTTGGCCATAATGCGGGGGTGCTTGCCCCACAAGCCGCTTTCTTTAAATTTGTTCAGAACTTCCTCCGGCTTGGGTACGCGGATGGTCTCCATGCCGGCGGTGGCGGCATCGGTGCCGCGCATAAAACGGGCAATTTGCAGCTCACCGAATTCCCAATCGCCGTCGGGCTCGGAAATCGGCGCAATGGTATCCACCCACACGGGGGTCTTTCCGGCACGGGCATCCCGCAGGAACTGACGGCCGGGGGCATTACAGCGGCACTCTTCGTCCAGCCCGGTAAACACAGCGGTGCTGTGGTTTTTCATATATTCACGGTAATCAAAAAATTTCATATCCGCTTTCCTTTCACATCTCGTGCGGCTTATTTCTGAATAAATGCCGCAAACTCATCGATCTTCATTTCCGGCGGCAAAGTGTCGTCGCCATCAAAGGTAAAGGCTACGCGCAGGGTGGCTTCCTTCACATTTTCCAGTTTCAGGCTCAGCACCTGCACATCCGGGTTGGGAGAATCGTAGGGATCGCCCTTGCTGGGAGCCACCGGCTCTGTACCGGAGAGAACAAAGACTGCCCCGGGGGTTTGGGCGGTCACACGCAGGGTATGGCCGTTTTCTTTCAGAACAGCCACATTGCCGTTCACGGTCACATCCTTCACTTCGGTGTGCATGCGCCACCACAGGGTACTTTCCTTTTCGCACTTTACTTCGTCCTGCACCAGCAGCTTCGTGCGGTTATCAAACACCATGCAGGCGCGGCGCACACTTTCGGCGCCAAAGGGCGCGTAGGCTTCTGTGATATCGCACACAGAGAAAGCCGCGCCCGGTGCTGCGCCAAAGGTATCGATGCTGCAGGCAGCAAACACGTCCTGGTCCGCCCCTTCGCCCGGGTTGATGAGCAGGGTATTGTGGCCCTCGGCACGCTTGCGGTAGTAGCGCCAGCGGCCCTCAATTTTATCCCAATAATCCGGCACGGCGTAGCTTTCGCTCTGCAGGTCCGCCGCCCAGCGGATGCCGAAGCGATCCAGCAGGAACTGGCCGATATCCAGGCAGCCGTGGTTGGACTGGTTGTTGCCGCCCTTAAAGAGAACATACATCGCTTCTTCGTCCGTCCAGTTCTGGCGGAAGAAGGTCATGCTTTCGGTGCCGTCGTAGGTCATATCCAGGGGGAAATCCGCCTGGGCAGGAGTCACCGTTTCCTGCGGCTTATACCACAGCATTTCATACACGCCGCCTTCGTACAGGCCGCTGTAGGGCATGTAGGTCAACGGGAACCAGGCAAAAGCGGGCTCATTGAAATGATCGGCCATCCAGTAAGATTGGGGCGCGCCGCGCTCCATCATACCGGTTTCTTTATTCAAAACATGGGTATCGGCGTAAGAAGCCAGCGCACCCTGGGGCGCAGTGCAGTACATGGCATAGGCCATGGATTCCGCATAACCCTGCAGCTTGCTCAGGCCGTAATCTTCGCCCAAAACAGAATCCAGCGTCGCCATAAAGTAGGTGCCGTAGGTAGTGCCGTATTCCCAGTACATCACGCCCTCCGGGTACACGCCGTCGGGGCTGATATCTGCCAGGGAACGGGGCATATTCTTCACAGCAAAGCTCACCAGTTCACTGCAAAGCTCCGGGTAATATTCCATCAGCGTCATGGCGCCAATGGCAATGCCGCCGTTGCACACCTGGTTCCAGTTGTTCAGCACACCGGCCCAGCCCTTGGTGGTCTTCATCAGGTCGTAGGCGGTGTCAAAGCACTTTTCCTTCACCGCGTCGCGAATGCTCTGCCGCTCCTCTTCGGTGAACAGCTCATACAGCCAGTCGTAGCCCAGGCACAGGGCATAGCAGGCTTCCGCCACATTCAGGTAATGCTCCGGGTAATAGGTGGGGTAGGTAATGAAATTCAGCATTTCTGCCTTGGCACGCTGGGCATAGCGCAGCTCGCCGGTCACGTGGTACAGCATAGCCAGGGCCTGCACCCGCTGCTTCACCGTACGGCAGGGGCCAAGGTAGTTCTTTTTGGGCATTTCTTCGTCGCCGGCATCCACCCAGGGAGCAAAATCTGCCTCCATATACGGCTCGGCCCGGTCTTTCAGGGTCTTCACCCAGTTGGAATAGGGCAGCTCATCTTTATGGGCGCGAATATTGGCAAACGTCTCTGCATTCGCCATAATGCGGGGGTGCTTGCCCCACTTGCCGTTGTTTTTAAAAGTCTGCAGCACTTCTTCCGGCGCGGGCACGCGAACGGTCTCCATGCCATCGGTTTCGGCGTTTGTGCCGTTCATATAGTAGGCCACCAGCAGTTCGTTGTTGTCCACGCCGGCGGCAGCCTTCAGTTCTTCCATGGTGCGTTTGCCGTTCAGGGCATCCCGCAGCATTTGGCGGTTGGCAGCACGGCGGCGGCAGGTTTCATCCAGCCCGGAGAACAACGCGGTGGTGTTCTTCTTCATATATTCCCGGTATTCAAAAAAATTCATACGGTTCATCCTTTCTGCAGCACCCAAAGCGGCTTGGGGGTGCCTCCTTGTGCAAAATAAGGTACATCTGTACTATACACGCTTCCGCTTTAAATTGCAACAGCATTTGCAAACAAAACGCCGCCGCGAAAAGCTTCGCAGCGGCGCAAAATCAGAATTCAGGTTCATAGGGGGTAAAGCCGTCTTCGTAAGCCAAACGCTTTACCTGCAGGTTTTTATATTTTACACGGGTGCAGTATGCCTCAAACCCAATGCGACCATATTTATTGATATCAATGGGGTCAGGATCGCGGATTTCCAGCGCCAAAACGCCATCCACCACCACAAAAAGATCGTTGCCAATGTTGCCCACGGCCACATGGTATACCTTGCCCGGCTTAAAATCCAGCAGCTTGGTGTTCACCACAAATTTATATTCCGGAGATTTTTCAAATCCAACGTAGCCGTTATACCAGCCCTCCAGGCCGAACACATAGGCTACATCGCGGCAGTTCTTTTCTTCATCCCAGCTTCCGTGGAACGTAAGGTTGATATCACGGGTGGCGGGCAGCACGGTGGCGGCATCAAACTCAATGAGCACATCGCCGAAATACTCTCCCTTGGACATCAGCATAGCGGCAGAACTGCGGCGGTTTTCGCCTACCAGCCAGCCTTCCTCATCCACATACCAGCGGCCGTCTTTCAGTTCAAAATCTTCTTTCAGCATTTCTTCGGAGAACGGCCGGTCGTACAGCACTTCCATGGTTTCGGGGTACATTTTATAGCGCATCAACTGAATCATCGCAGACACCTCCTGGGTTTTGCCCCATTGTAGCACGGGGCGGTGAGGTTGTCAATTGCGGAATCACCGTTCCTTCTGCTTTTTGCTGCGCAGGGTCTCCACCATGGTGCGCACCAGGTGCTTGTCCTCTTCATCCAGGCCGAACAGATCCACCGTTTCTCCCCTGTCGATCCCCAAAAGATAATCGGAACTGACATGCAGCGACGAAGCCAGTTTTTTAATAATCTCTGGGGAAGGGCTCCGCTCGCCGATCTCATAAAAAGAAACCACGCTGTGGCGCAGGCCCACCATTTCTGCCAGCTGCCGTTGGGTCAGCTTCTTTTCTTTGCGCAATTGCCGCAGCCTGTTTCCAAATCCCACCATCGTATCACCCCGTTCCTTTTCTATTGTAACGCATCCTTTTTCACCGTGGGTGGATTTCACTTTACATTTGGTAGATTTAAGAGAAACGTTATGGTATAATAAGAAAAACGGCAAAAATGCTGTCGAAAGTGATCGGAAAAAGAAAGAAAAAAGTAATATTTTCTTAAGAATTCATTGAAAAAACACCACGGTTATCGTACAATATAATCTGTGAACAAAATACACAAAAAGGAACGAACAAATGAGAATTTTAGAATACAGAGGACACATTCGAAACTGGGCGGCGCTGTGTGAAGAACTCGGCGTCGATCGTTTGCTGCCTGCCAAAGAACGGGAAGAAGCCATTTTGCTGGCCGCTTACCGCGCCTGGGGCAAAGAGATGGGACTGCACCTGCACGGCATGTTTGCCGCTGCCATTTGGGATGAAGAAACGCAGACACTTTTCGGCCTGCGTGACCCCTTTGGCGCCAAAACGTTTTATTATTATGTGACCGCCGACAACAACCTGCTGGTGGGCACCTCCATTCGTAAGCTTATGGAACAGCCCGGTTTTGTGAAAGAACTGAACGAAGACCGGCTGCAGCTGTACCTCACCTTCAGCTACCCCGCCGGTGAAGACACCTTCTTTAAAGGCGTGAAGAAGCTGATGCCCGGCCGCACCCTGACCTGGCAGAACGGTGAACTGACCATCGACCGCTACTGGAAGCCGTATTTTACCCCGGACACCACCAAAACGGTGGAAGAATTTGCCGATGAGCTGCACACCACCCTGCAGCAGGTGATGAAAGAAGTAAAAAGCGAAGACGAAACCGTGGAAAGCTTCCTTTCTGCCGGTGTGGATTCTTCCTATGTTCTGGCCATGTCCGATGCCGTCGCCGCCAACTCCTGTGGCTACGACGACAGCCGGCTGGATGAATCCGGTCTGGCCTCTGAAACCGCGAAAATTCTGGAACGCAAGTTTAACCGCTGCGTGGTGACCCCGGAAGATTACTTTGCCATTGTGCCCTACGTTATGTACAACATGGAGCAGCCCCTGGGCGATGCCTCTGCCGTTGCTTTTGCGCTGGGCTGCCGCAGCGTGGCTCAGCACGCCTCCATTTGCTATTCCGGCGAAGGCGCCGATGAATTCTTCGGCGGGTACAACATGTACCGCAACGCCGCACGCTATGCCCCGGAGCTGGAGAACTTCTATGTTGGCAACACCAACATTATGAAGGAACCCGAAAAGCAGGCTTTGCTTAAAAATTACAAAGAAGACCTGCTGCCCATTGACCTGACCAAAGAAATTTACGCCGAAAACAAAGAGCTTGATCCCCTCTCCAAAATGACGGACGTGGATATTCAGATTTGGCTGGATGGCGATATTTACCTGAACGTAGACAAAATGAGCGAAGCCGCCGGGCTGGAAGTGCGCATGCCCCTCACCGACCTGCGCATTTACGACATTGCTGCCCGTGTACCCGCCGCCCTGAAGGTGGACGAGACACAGAACAAGCTGGTTCTGCGTGCCGCTGCCTCCAAAGTGCTGCCGGAAGAAATCGCCTACCGCAAAAAGCTGGGCTTTGTGGTGCCCATCCGCGTATGGCTGGCCGATGAACGCTACAACGCCGATGTGCGCGCCAAACTGTTTGGCCCCATTGCGGAAAAGTTCTTCCGCATGGAAGAGTTGAAAGCGCTGTACGATGAATACATCGGCGGAAATTCCGACAACTGGCGGAAGATCTGGACGATTTACGCTTTCCTGGTGTGGTACGACGAATACTTTGTAAAAAGATAAACGGGCCGTGCCCGCTCCCGCATCGCGGTGTTGCTTTTCTATTGTCCAAAGCAAACGTCCGCGGCACAGGCAACCGTTATCCGAATAAAAAAATTGCACCTGCTTTTGAAGGCAGGTGCTTTTCTTTTTTACGATAAAACCACGCATACCGATACAAAATAAAAAAGAGCGCCCACAAAGAGCGCTCTTCCGATCATCGCATGGTGATGTAGCCGTTCTCATCCGGCTTTATGGGGAAAACCTCCATAAAATCGGTGACCAGCATAATGGCCGGCACACCGGTCCAGAAAAACAGGGTCTCGAACAAAGCCAGCCAGCGGCGGCCCTGGTACCAGCGGTGCCCGCCAAAGAAGCCCGTAAACAGCATCAGCCACATATAGGTCTTCTTTTTAAAGGTGTGGTCCACACGCTTGCTGTCGTACCACTGCATGAACTTCCAAATAGGACCCCACACGCCGTAGGTATTTTCCTTTACACCGGCTTCGTGCTGGGCGGCCTGCAGTTCAAAGTCCATTTTAGCCAGCTTGCGGGCGTAGCTATCACCTTCTTTGTCCTCAAAAACGGGGGCAACGGCGTCATTTTTCACTTGCGTGTTGTTCTCTTTTTCAGACATAGCACAATACCTCGGCTTTACTACGGATGATAAAACCCGCCGGACAAGGGCTGCCCGGCGGGTTGTTTAGGCGAACAAAGAAATTACTGCTTGGCAGCTTCGGCCTTAATGCGGGCGATGTCATCCTGAATGGATTCCATCTTCTCTTTGGAGAGGGGATAGAACTTCATGGCAACAACGTTGAGCAGCCAGCCGATCATGGGCATGCCCAGGAAGCAGATCAGCGTGCAGATCATGATGCCCATGGAATAGGGATCGTTTTCAGCCGGCAGGCTGTTGGTGTAACCGATAGCAGCATACACCAGAGAAACGATGGTAGCAGCCAGAGAGGAGATCACCTTATCCACAAAGCTGAACAGGGTACCCATGAGACCGGGCACATAGCGGCCGGAACGATACACTTCGTAGTCGGCGCAGTCGGCGGTCATGGGGATAACGATGGAGCCGGACATGGTGGAGAAGCCCTTCATCACAACGAACACCAGGCAGAAGATCAGACCAAAGATGCTCCAGCTGGCGGGGTTGATCAGGTTGCCGTAGGTTTCCAGCTTGGTGAGGTTGAAGGTGGGCAGCACCATATTGCCGCCGCGGCCAAAGAAGATCATCACGCCGAGAATAACAGCGGAGATGATGGAGCCCCAGGTACCGATGACCAGGCACTGCTTCTGACCCATCTTGCGGGCCAGGATGCCGATGCCCAGGATGCCGATGAGGGCGGTGGGCACACCGGTGATGGCGGAAACGGAACCGGACAGAGCGAAGTTGCCGAAGATGATGCCGTACAGGGCAATCAGCACGGAGGTGTTGCCGGTGCAGTTGGCGGCCAGCTTATCGGAGGAAGCGGCCAGAACCAACATCTGGATACCACGGTTGTGGGCCAGAACGTCGGCGTAATCCTTGAAGGAAACCTTGGCAGCCTTGCCCAGGCCGTAGTACTTGGAGTTATCCTTGCGCCACAGACCGATGATACCGCAGGTAGCAAACACGGCAGAAACAACACCCATGACCAGCTGCATGTGCTGCCACAGGGCCGGGTTGTACAGACCGGAGAGAACGCCATCCTTGACGCAGTTGGCCAGGTTGGGGCTCTGAGCGATCAGAGCATTCAGCTGATCGGCATGCTCGGTCATGTTCAGGGTAAACTGGGGAACCAGAGTACCGGAGAGGAACAGGGGCCAGAACACGCTCATCAGAATGATGTTGTAGGTGGAGTCGAACATAGAGAACATGGGACGCTGCTGAGGATCGTTGGTCAGGCAGGTCTGAGCAGACTTGGTGACAACGCACTGGCAGGTGTAGCCGATGATGTAGATCATGTAGATCAGAATAAAGGCCACAAAACGGCCGCCCGTGGGAATGACCGGCAGGAACCGGAACATAACAAAAGTGGTGGTGAACAGAATGATCTGACCCAGCAGGATAAACGGACGGTTCTTACCAAACTTGGTGTTGGTGTTGTCAACAGCCATGCCGACAAACGGGTCGGTCACGCCGTCCCACACACGCAGAAGGGTAACGATGGAGCCGGCCAGAACGGCGCCGACGCCGACGATACCGACGAGGAAGTAGGAGATGGAGCCCACGACCATCATGTACACGTTGGTAGAGGTGTTGTTCAGAGCATAGAACGCGATCTCCCACAGTTTTGCACGATGGACACCGGTTGCCACATCTTCAAGAGGCTTCTTGGACATAGGGGTTGCTCCTTTCTGAATATAAAAATTTTTTCATATTCAACACCTGCCGGTTCCCGTTTTCCCAAAGAACTCCCCCACGGGCACTGGCAGATTTTGAATAGAATAAAGTGCCGAAATTACTTTTAAAATCCCGGCTTCGTTGACACTATTCTACATGAATATGAACAGTTTTTAAATTGTTAATCCCACAATCTATATTGTTAATCCGTCAATTGCGTGGTATAGTATAGGTGTACTTTATTTTTAGCAAAAAAGCCGCCGAAGAAGGGTTAACCATGAAAGATTTTTCCACCAATTTACCCATGGATATTCATGTTCACACAGGGGATTCCCCGGTTGTTTTCCGAGATTCATCTGCCCTGTGGATTGTGATCTGCCGGGAAGGCTCCGCCGAATACCTCCGGGACAAAGTTCACACCACCCTTTCTCCCAACGATATTCTTCTTTTGCCCCCCGGTAAGGCGCGCAATGTCATCACGCCCCAAAGCGGCAAGCTGTACAGGCACATTGCCCTGTACATCGGCGATGGGGCCTTGCAAACCATCGAAAAGCTGGAAAAGCCGATTCCGGCCATCGTGCTGGAACGCGGCTACCATCTGATCCGCACCTCCGGCACACAGTTTGAACACCTGACCTCTTTTGCAGACAGCATTTTGGCCGAAGCACAGCGCGGGCAGGGCCAGGTCGGGCGGGCACTTCTTTTGGCCGGGCGCATCACCACGCTCCTGGGTCTGATGATCCGCTATTTGCAGGACGACCAAAGCCTTTCTTACGAACAGGGCCACCTGCTGAGCCGTATCCGCAATTACGTGGAGCACAACCTGGAAAACAAGATCACCCTGGCAGAAACCGCCCACTATTTCCTGGTCAGCGAAAGCTACATCAGCAAGCTTTTCCGTAGCCAGCTGGACAACAGCTTCTACAACTATGTCATTCAGCGCCGCCTCATCGCTGCCCGCCGGCTCATTGCATCCGGTGTCCCGTTGGAACAGATTGCCACACAGGTGGGATTTGCGGATCACGCCGCGTTTTACCGTGCTTTTAAAAAGGCGTTCGGCGTTTCTCCCCGGCAATACCGCAGCGAACAGCTGAACCGTTCTTCCGAATAACAAATTGCGAAAGGAACACAGAGTATGTCTGCTTCTTTACAGGAGATCCTGCAGGATCTCGGCTCTCCCACCCCAAAACAACTGATTCTGGACACCGATACGTACAACGAGATCGACGATCAGTTTGCCATTGCCTATGCCATGCTGGCAGAGAACATTCATCTGCTGGGCATTGTTGCGGCACCGTTTCGCAATCAGCGTGCCGCAACCCCCGCAGAAGGCATGGAGAAAAGCTACCGGGAAATTCTGCGCGTCCGCGGTTTGATCGACCCGGAAAACCGCCGGAACATTCCTGCTTTCCGCGGCAGCACCGCGTATATGGCCAATATTTCTGCCCCTGTTCCCAGCGAAGGCGCCGAAGCCATTGTACGCCTGGCCAAAGAAGCGAACGGCACTGTGTATGTGGCCGCGCTGGGCTGCTTTACCAATGTAGCCTCTGCCCTGCTGCTGGCACCGGAGATCGCGGAGAAGATCGTGGTGCTTTTGGTGGGCGCCAATACGTTTGAGCGCGGCGACTGCAATGAATTCAATCTGGCACAGGACCGCTTTTCGGCACGGGTGATTTTTGAATGCGGTGTGCCCGTGGTGGTTTTGCCCGCCCTGGGCGGCACCCAGGCCATTACCACCACCAATGCCGAACTGCACCACTACCTGCAAAACAGCGCCGGCGAGGTTGGCCGCTACCTGTGCCGCATTATGGCAGAGGAAGAAGGCGAGCCCCTGCAGAACGGCAGCTGCTGTTCCCGCACCCGCATCGTGTGGGATATAGCCTCCGTTGCTGCCCTGCGGCTGGGCAGCAAAGCCGGGCGGGTGCAGGTGGTGCCTGCCCGCAGCATCACCAACGAAGGCCACTGGGCAGAAGAGTCTCTTCCCGGCCGGGAAATGATTTACGTGGACCGTTTTGACCGGGATGCGATTTTCTCTGATTTTTACACCGTGCTGCGCAGCGGCGCCGCAGAATAATTCAAAACAACATAGAAAAAGAAGCAGAGCAACCACACTCTGCTTCTTTTTTGTTCTTATCAAACTCAGCGCATGCCAAACTTTTCAAGCACGTAATCCATGTCTTTATCGCCGCGGCCGGAAAGATTGATCAGCACGGAACCCTTGCCCATCTCTTTGGCCAGCTTCATGCCGTAGGCCACAGCGTGGGCGCTTTCAATGGCGGGAATAATGCCTTCCAGACGGGAGAGCTTGAAGAAAGCATCGATGGTTTCTTCGTCGTCCACCACGTCGTACTTTACGCGGCCAAGGTCATGCAGAAAAGCGTGCTCCGGGCCGGAGGAAGGATAATCGAGACCGCTGGCCACGGAATACACCGGGGCGGGCTCGCCGTTTTCGTCTTTCAGCATAATGCTGTTGAAGCCGTGCATAATGCCTTCGGTGCCGTACTTCAGGCTGGCGGCATGGTCACCCAGGGTGGGGCCTTTGCCCAGGGGTTCTACGCCGTAAATATCCACCGGATCATTCAGGAAGCCGGAGAACATGCCCATGGCATTGGAACCGCCGCCTACGCAGGCAACCACGGCATCCGGCAGTTCGCCGGTCATGC
>JAFYOA010000153.1 GCA_017547865.1 Clostridia bacterium | reverse complement strand
GTTCCTGCCTTATGTGGAAAACCCCTTCAGCTGGAACCACCAGCAGATCACCGACGATAAGGTGTGCGATATGCTGTTCCTGCAGTATGCTGCCCTGCGTCTGCAGAAGCCGGAATACACAGAAGTGAACCGCAAGCGCCGGGAAGGGTATAAACTGATCCGCAAGCAGGAACCCATGGGCCCCCTGTGCCTGCTGGAAGGTTTTGAACCGTAACCATAGCCGAAAGGCTTTTAGGAGGAAAATTATGGATTTCGTATTGGTTTCGAAAGAACACGCCCATGCCACCCGCGAAAAAGTACGCGCCGGAAAAGGCATTTGGGACGAAGTGGCTTTTGGCCTGCGTAAAAACGCCGAAGCTGCCATGGAAAAAGGCCCCTGGAGCGTGACCTTTGCTTCCCGTACCGCCATCAGCGGTAATCCCCACGATTATTTCAGTGAGGGTACCTATTGGTGGCCCAACCCGGAAGATCCGGACGGCCCCTACATTCGCCGCGACGGTGAACACAACCCCGATAACTTCGACGAGCATGTGGATGCTCTGCACGATATGAGCTTCACGGTGCTGGATCTGGTGAACGCCGGCTATTACCTGGATGAAGAAAAATACCTGGATCGCGCCGCTTATCTGCTGGATGTGTGGTTTGTGAACGAAGAGACCCGCATGAACCACGATATGCGCTACGGCCAGGGCATCAAGGGCATCTGCGATGGCCGCTACATCGGTCTCATCGATCTGTACCCCACCGATACCGTTGCTCATGCGCTGGGTTTCCTTTCGGAATACGAAAAATACGCTGCCACCGTGGCCGGTGTGAAAAAATGGATGAACGAAATGCTGGATTGGCTGCTGATTCCCAATGGCTTTGGCTGGGAAGAACTGAATAACGGCAATAACCATTCCAGCTGGTGCGTGGCGCATATGATGTGCTATGCCGCCCTGAACGACCGGGAAGACGTGGTGCGCCAGATGGCGGATTTCTACCGCGAAACCATTATGGAACAGATTGAAGCCGACGGTGATATGTCGGCAGAAACCAGACGAACCAACAGCTTTGGTTACAACACCTTTGGCCGTCATCCCATGGTCATTGCGTGCGAAGTGGCTGCCAAATACGGCATTGATCTGTGGAGCTGCAAAAACAGCCGGGGTATGACATTTGCCGACTGTGTGGATTGGTTCCTGCCCGGGCTGGAAAACTTCTTCACCTGGAAGCATACGCAGATTTTGGATGAACCCGGCCTGCACGGGGATCTGTTCTTCCTGCAGTATGCGGCTTTGCGCCTGCAGAAGCCCGAATACGCAGAAGTGAACCGCCAGCGCCGCGAAGGCTACAACCTGACCCGCCCGCAGAAGCCCATGGGCCCCCTGTGCCTGCTGGAAGGTTTTGACCTGTAATTTTTGGAGGAAAAACATGGATTTTGTATTGATTTCGAAAGAACACGCCCAGGCCACCCGCGAAAAAGTACGCGCCGGAAAAGGCATTTGGGACGAAGTGGCCTTTGGTCTGCGCAAAAGCGGCGAGGCTGCCATGGAAAAAGGCCCCTGGAGCGTAACCTTTGCCTCCCGCACCGCGCCCAGCGGCAACCCCCACGATTATTTCAGTGAAGGCCCCTACTGGTGGCCCAATCCGGAAGACCCGGACGGCCCGTATATTCGCAGAGACGGTTTGATCTATCCCGGCCGTTTCGATGAACACCACAGTGATTTCGGCAATCTGAGCAACGCTGTGCTGGATTTGGTGAATGCCGGCTATTACCTGGAAGACGAAAAATACCTGGATCGTGCCGCCTGCCTTTTGAACGTGTGGTTTGTGGACGAAGCGACCCGCATGAACCCCAATATGCGCTATGGCCAGGGCATCAAAGGCCATTGCGATGGCCGCTGCATCGGCCTCATTGAACTGACCGCTGCGGATAAGGTAGCCCATGCGCTGGGCTTCCTTTCCGAATACGAAAAGTATGCCGCTACGGTAGCCGGTGTAAAGAAGTGGATGAACGAGTTCCTGGACTGGCTGCTGATTCCCGATGGTTTTGGTTGGGAAGAACTGCGCCACGGCAATAACCACTCTGGCTGGTGCGTGGTGCACGCCATGTACTTTGCCGCGCTGAACGACCGTGAAGATGTGGTGCGTATGCTGGCAGATTTTTATAAGGAAAGCATTCTGGAACAGATCGAGCCCGATGGCTCCATGCCGCTGGAACTGGCCCGTACCCGCAGCTACCACTACAGCCTGTACGGCATGATTCCCATGGTGCTGACCTGCGAACTGGCCCGCAAGTATGGCATTGACCTGTGGGAATGCGAAAACAGCAAGGGTGGTTCTTTGCGCAAGGCCGCAGAGTTCATGTACCCCTACATGGAAAATCCCTTCGCCTGGCCCTATGAACAGATCGTCGGCGACCATGCCGATGACATCCTGTTCTACCAGTACGCTGCCGCCCGGCTGAACGAGCCGAAATACGCAGAAGTAAACCGTAAGCGCCGCGAAGGCTTTAAGTACATCCGGAATCAGAACCCCATGGGCCCCCTGTGCCTGCTGGAAGGCGAATTCTTAATTTAATAAAGCAAACCCGCTGTTCTTTTGTAGGGCAGCGGGTCTCTTTTTGGGGCTGAAAAGTTGGTTTGTGTAAAATTTTCACGGTGAAAAAACATGACAGAAAGATGACGAAATGGTGACAAAAAACAGCCGGAAAACATGGTAGAACCGCCTTATTTTTCTGCATAGGAATAAATAATGTGAATGGCTGCTGTAAACTGCCTGTTTGTAACAAAATGATTACAAAAGTGTGAAAAATGGACACTTTATGAGCATATTGACGAATAAAAGCCGATGGTGTATAGTAAAAGCGTAAAGAGTCAATCGGACTCTGCGGCGTTGCCGTTTGAAACGGTGGTGTGATTTATGAAAAAGTTTTTGGTTGTTGTTTTGTTGCTTTGCCTTGGCCTGTGCTGTACCGCCTGCGGTGAGGAACCGGCCACCGGCACCGAACTGGAAGCCTTGCTGGGCAGTGCCCAGGTGGGTGTGCTGCAATCGCAGGCAGAAGAAAACCTGCGTGCGGCGGGCATTTCTCTTTCGGCGGGTAAAACCGCCGGGGCAAACCTGTATTTTGATGAATATACGTTTACACCGGAAGATGCCCTGTACCATGGCTTTGCCCTGCAGCGGGAAAAAGACGTGCGGCTGCGCTTTACGCCTGCCTTTGTTTACCGCGGAGAAGAGATCCCTTCCCGTTTGGCGGGGGTGGAGTTTACGGTGACGGCAGAAGACAGTGCCGATTTTGCGGCCTGGGTGCGGAAGCAGCTGAAAGATGCGCCCCAGCTTTCTTCCCGGGAAAGCGGCGTGAAGGGCGATGTGTATTTGGTGCGGTGTTTTTCTGAACTGACCGAGCGGGAGTATACACGGCTGGCGAAAATGACCCGCCAAAGCCGTATGCGCTACGGCAGCGAGACAGACCTGCTGAACGACCCGCTGGCAATGCTGAGCGATGATTTTGGAGAACACCTTGCCCTGGTGCGCCAATGGCAGGAAGTGCCGATGTATAAAGTGACGCTGACCGAAAACAAAAAGGGAGAAGCCACCCTTTCGGTGGAGGCCTACGGGGAAGCCCTGTACCGCGGGCTGCAATAAATTTTGCTTGAAAAAGATGATGTGTGCTGTGGGTGTTTTTTCGCCTGCGGTACACATCATTTTTCTTGCTTTGTGTTGTGGAGTGCGCTATAATGAAGCTAAAGGGGCCGCTGCGGCCCGCTGTTGTATTGAAAATCAAAAAACAGGAGGAAACGACTATGAAAATCGTCGGCATCGGTCACGCTGCCTACAATGTGACCAACATGGAAAAATCTTTGGAGTACTACTGCGGTATTTTGGGTTTTCAGGATGCGTTTGAACTGGCAGACCAGGACGGCAACCCCTGGATTCACTACATTCGTGTGGCACCCGGTCAGTTCCTGGAACTGTTCTATAACCACAACGAGCCCGCCGCCGGCACCAACTACAACCACCTGTGCATCAATGTGGAAAGCGCACAGGAAGTTGCCGATTACCTGCGTCCTCTGGGCCTGCTCACCGTGGATGTGAAGCAGGGCAAGAGCGGTACCCTGCAGTGCTGGAGCGCCGACCCCGATGGCAACCGCGTGGAGTTTATGGAAATCACTCCCACCTCTCAGCAGGCTTTGGCCGATGAACGCCTGGGCAAATAAACAGTAAAAAAGAACTGCCATGGATCTCTCCGTGGCAGTTTTTGTTTTTTATCAGGCAAAATCTTCGCCATTGAATTCGGTTTCGCCCCGGCGGCCTTCGTCCGCCAGTTTGCCCAAATGCTTAATGATCTCGATCTCTGCCGGGTCGTAGGGGAAGCGCCCGCCCGGACGGTACAGGTCGTGCTGCCATTTGGTGAAGTCGATGTTCTTCACCGCTTCATAGCCCTGTTGTTCATACCGCTGCCATACCCCCTGGGAGGGTTCGTAGGTTTGGTATTTGCCGGCCACAAAGCCCCACTGGTAGCAGCCTACGTTCTCCAAAAAGAACAGCGGCAGCATCAGCTGAATGGTGTTGCCGGAGGGCCGGTGCAGCCATTCGGTGTTGAAGATGGGCCGGTCGTAGGCCTTCAGCTGCTTTAAAATCAACACGTTGGTCATGTAATCGGCGTAGCTGTGGTAGCTGATGACATCGGATTCTTCCAAAGCGAACTGTTCGATCTCCGTGGTGGCGCGGCCTTCTTTCATGCCTCGCCATACATCGGCACACAGGGGCTGGATGGGATCGATCTCCCGGCCGATCTCGAAGAATTTTTTCAGGTGGGGAAGGCTTTTGCTGCCGCGGCCGTTGCCGGGCTCGTTCATCAGGTTCCACACCAGCACACGCTCGTCGTCTTTAAAGGTGGTGATCAGTTCCCGTACCATCTCGTAGTATCTGGGGGCGATCTCCGGATTGTCCAGAATGTTGTAGCGGGTGTCTTGGCCATGCTGGTACCAGGTTTTAAAGTCTTTGCCGCCGTGGTAGCCCGGCTCCCAAAACTGTTCGCCGAACACCGGGGGAATGTACTCCGGCGTGCGCACGGAGCATTCGTTGGAAAGCACGATCATGGCGGTGATGCCGTGGCGGTAAGCGGCGGCAAGGTAGCGGTCCAGCCGCTCCATAAAGCCGTCGTGCTGTTCGGCCCATACTTCGTATTCAATGATGATGCGGATGGAATTGTACCCGATGGATTCCATCAGGGCGAATTCTTTTTCGGCGGTGACCAGCTTTTCTTCAAAGCCGTATTCCTGCCATTGGTCAAAGCGGTTGGCGCAGTCGCTGCCCATAAAGTTGCAGCCGCGGATCCAGGGGAGCTTGTTGTACCAGGCCCAGGCCCGTTCTTTTGTCCACTTGCCCATGGAAAAACCTCCTTTAGCCCGGAATCTCACCTACGCCGCTGAGCACAAGGCGGGGACGGTAGGGGTAAGCGGGCAGGTCTTTTTTCTGTGTTACGCCGGTAAGCACCAGAATTGGATCCAGACCGCTTTCGATACCGGCGATGATGTCGGTGTTCATGTTGTCGCCGATCATGGCAGCGTCTTCGGAATGTACGCCCAGCATCCGCAGGCCGGTGCGCATCATCACTGGGTTGGGTTTGCCGATGAAGTAAGCGGAACGGCCGGTGGCCTGCTCAATGGGGGTGATAAGCGCTCCGCAGGCGGGAATGATGCCGCTTTCCACATTGGCGGTGATGTCGCGGCTGGTGCCGATGAGACGGGCACCGCCCAGCACCAGCTGTACAGCCTTGCAGATCTGGCTGTAATCGTAGGTGTTGGTCTCGCCCAGCAGTACGTAGTCCGGGTTCACATTGTTAATGGTAATGCCTTTGTCGTACAGGGCGTTAAAGAGACCCGGTTCGCCGATGGCATACACGCTGCAGCCGGGTTTTTGTGTGGCCAAAAATTCTGCCGTGGCCAGGGCACTGGTGTAAAAGTGGCTTTCATCCACATCCAGACCCAGGCGGGCCAGCTTCTGCTGCAGTTCCCGGGGGGTACGGCTGTTGCCGTTGGTCAAAAACAAAAACTTCTTGTTTTCCTTGTACAGCCAATCTACAAATTCCTTTACGCCGGGCAAAAGCCGGTCGCCGTGGTAGATCACGCCGTCCATATCGCAGATAAAGCCTTTTTTGCTGCGCAGAGTTTCTATGATCATCAACCTCTTTTCTGTTGAAATAAACATGGTTTTGTTTTAAAATGACTTTCTTTTACTGTATCATATTTTCTGCAAAAGAGCAAGACGGGAAAAGTATGGTTGGCTTGCGAAGAAAAATATTGATTCTCTTGCCGCAACGTGCTATACTGCATGATGTAAAATGTACACATTTGTCAAATTATAGATGAAAGCTGGTTTTCTGAAGTATGAAAACGTCCGCTGAAAAGAAATTCCGCCTGGGGCCTGTGCAGATCAAATGGTTCCTGCTGCTTAACCTCGGCTTGATCTTCACCGCCATGGGCATTCACTTTTTTAAGAGCCCCAACCACTTCGCCATGGGTGGTACCAGTGGTATCTCCATCATCGCCTCCACGGCTTTTCCCACGCTGAACGTGGGTGACTTTATGTTTATTGTCAACGCCGTGCTGATTATACTCGGTTTTATTTTTCTGGGCTGGCGCTCCATGGGGGCCACCATCTATTCTTCCATTGCCCTTTCCTTCTATGTGTGGGTATTCGAGCGTATTTATCCCATGCCGGCGCCGTTTACCGATGACATGATGCTGGAAATGATCTTCGCCGTGCTCTTGCCTGCGGCGGGCAGCGCGGTGGTGTTTAATATCGGTTCCTCCACCGGCGGCACCGATATTGTGGCCATGATCCTTTCCAAACATACCAGCCTTGAGATCGGCAAGGCGCTGCTGGTGAGCGATGTGCTGATTGCTGCCAGCACTTTGTGGATCTACGGTATGCGCACCGGCCTGTACTGTCTGCTGGGTCTTATTGTTAAGTCCACGGTGGTGGATGTGGTCATCGACAGCATCAATATCCGCAAGCAGGTCACCATCATCACCAGCGCCCACAACGAGGTGATGAAGTT
>JAFYOA010000152.1 GCA_017547865.1 Clostridia bacterium | reverse complement strand
CATGGCCTGGTAGGTGGCATCGTCGGTCTCTCGCAGGGCTTCTTCTGCCGCAAAAGCATGGGCCGCCGCTGCTTCTTCTGCCGGCACACCGTAGTTTTTTTCGGCATACGCCGCCATGTGAACAGCACTTTCTTCCACGTTGGTCAAGGTCACGGGTTCGGGCAGAGCCGTTTTGATTTCTTCCAGGAAATCCTCCCGCTGGTCACGGGTAAGGTGCCCGCGCACCCGCAGGAACTGGCTGTACTGCCGCAGGTACTGCTTGCGGAAAGTCCAGTCCACACCGGGAGCCATAGCCCAGTCAAAGTTTGGCACGCTTTGGCCGCCGTGCATTTCGTTCTGGTTGGACTGAATGGCAATGCAGGCCAGAGAGGCATAGCTGCGGATATCCTTCGGTTCGCGCAGGTAGCCCAGGCCGGTGCCGAAACCGCCCTTGAACAGCTTGACCAGATCGATCTGGCAGCAGGTTTCGGTGAGGGCATAAAAATCTTTATCGTGAATATGAATATCGCCTTCGTTGTGGGCTTTTGCAATATGAGAAGGGATCACGAAGCGGTCGTAAAAGCTTTTGGCACCTTCAGAGCCGTACTTCAGCATGGTGCCCATGGAAGTATCCGCATCGATATTGGCGTTTTCCCGCTTCAGGTCTGCCTGGGCACTGGATTTAAAGGTAAGGTCTTCGTACACACGCACCAGGCTGTTGTCCATGTCGCGCATTTTCTGGTGCTCGGCGCGGTAGAGAATATACGCCTTGGCGGTTTTGGCGTAGCCGGCAGCGATGAGCACTTCTTCCACCCGGTCCTGAATTTCTTCCACCGAAGGGGTCATGCTGGCCGGCCAGGTATCGGCCACACGGGCCGCAAGGCGCTGCAGCTGTTCTTCGCTCATGCGTTCATCGGCAATGCGAATATTGGCCAGAAACATGGCATCACGAATTTTAGAAAGATCGAAGGGCACAACCCGGCCGTCGCGCTTGCGTACGGAAGATGCCATTGAGATCACAGCCTTTCAAAAATAAAATAAATCCAAAAAAGATCAAGCCGCTCAGCTGTACAATCGGATCCATTTTGATTATACAACGGCGGCAGTCGGATTGTCAATGCGGCAAATACTATATCTTGTACTCGCTATAAAACAATCAACAACATATATTTCGGTTTTCAGCCCACTTCGCAGCCAAGCTGGGTAGCCAGCAGCACCGCGGCCTCCAGGTCGATCTTCGTTTTTTTCAGCTTGGCAAACCGCAGGTCCGTGCGGGAAACATCCGCACCCCGCAGGTCGGCCTGGGTGAGATCGGCGTTTTTCAGAATCGCACCGGCAAGCCGGGCATTGCGGAAATTACAGCGGGAAAGATTGGCTTCCGTAAAATTCGCACCGGCGGCATCGGCACCGGAAAAATCACTGCGGCGCAGGTCGCAGCTTTCAAAAACAGTATCCCGGTATTGGCCGCCGTACCAGTTCACCCCGGCCAGCTCCGCTCCGCACAGGCTGCTGCCGTTCATGCGGCAATCGTGCAGTTCGCAGGCAAAAAAGTTTGCCCCGGCAAAGGTGCAGGCAATAAAAGAGCAACCGGTGAGCACCGCACCGGAAAAATCCGCAAAGGAGAAGTTGCAGTTCAAAAAACGCACGTTTTTCAGTTCGGCAGAGGCGAAAGAAACGCCGTTGAAGAGGGCGTTTTCGTATTCGCCGCCCAGCAGGGTCTCTTCCGCAAAACTGCGGCCGGCAAAATTGGTTTGAGAAGACATGGCAAAATCTCCTTTATCTATAAAATTCCAATCATTCGTTTTACTGCTTTCGATTATATACCGCTCGCCGCCCGCTTGTCAACGCAGCGAAGAAGCAACAAAACTGCCTTGCCTTTTTTCTGCAGGGATGCTATACTGCAAAAAAGAAAGGTGGTTTTATTTATGCGCATTATTTTTGTACGGCACGGGCACCCCAACTACCAGCTGGATTGCCTTACGCCCCTGGGACAAAAGCAGGCCGAAGCGGTTGCCAAACGGCTGCACGAGGAAAAAATCGATGTGGTCTGTGCTTCTACCAAAGGCCGCGCCATGGAAACCGCCGCGTATATAGCAGAAGACCACGGGCTGGAAGTAAACGGCTTTGATTTTATGCGGGAGATCAGCTGGGGCAGTGTGGATGACGAGTCGATTTTTGAAAACGGCCACCCCTGGCGCACCGTGAACGATATGATCGCCAAAGGAAAAAGCCTGCTTTCTCCCAATTGGGCGCAGGAAGAATTTTTCTGCCGCAACAAGGTGGTGCAGTATGTGCAGGATGTGGGCGATGGCCTGGATGCCTGGCTGAAAACATTCGGCTACGAGCGGGAAGGTGAGTTCTTCCGTGTAAACACCGAAAAAAACCAGACCGTTGTGATGGCCAGCCACGGTGGATCTTCTTCCGCCGCGCTTTCCCGTCTGTTCAGCCTGCCTTTCCCCTATGTTGTTCACACCATCAATCCCACGTACACCGCCATTACCATTGTGGAACTGAGCGGTGCCGCCGGCACGCTTGCCGCGCCCCGGTTTGAACTGATGAACGATGCCCGGCATATTCAGGGCATTGAGGCCGACCTTGTGTTTGAGCAGTAACCAAAATTCAACATACAAAAACTCCCGGCAGCCAAAAGCCACCGGGAGTTCTTTTTATTTACTGCAGATGAGATTCGTTGATAAGAATATGCACATCGTCCAGCTGCTTCTGGCTCACCGCGGTGGGAGCATCCATCATCAGGTCCTGGGCGTTCTTGTTCATGGGGAAGGTACTGACTTCGCGAATGGACTCTTCGCCGCACAGCAGCATGATCAGGCGGTCCACACCGGGAGCAGCGCCGGCATGCGGCGGGGCACCATAGGTAAAGGCATTGTACATGGCCGGGAACTTGGCCTTCACGTCTTCTTCACCCAGACCAACCATCTCAAAGGCTTTCACCATGATTTCGGGGTCGTGGTTACGCACAGCACCGGAAGCGGATTCGTAGCCGTTCACCACCAGGTCGTACTGGTTGGCATTGATGGCCAGCAGCTTTTCGGTATCGCCTTCGGCATCCAGCAGAGCCTGCATACCGCCCTGGGGCATGGAGAAGGGGTTGTGGCAGAATTCCAGTTCGCCGCTTTCTTCGCCCATTTCGTACATGGGGAAGTCCACGATCCAGCACATGGCGTACTGTTCTTCATCGAAGTGACCGGGCACGCGCTTGCCCACCAGGGTACGGATCACGCCGGCTGTCTTCTGGGCAGCGCTCTTCTTGCCGGCAGCCATGCACACAAAGCCGCCGGGCTGCAGGCCCAGCTTTTCGATCAGAGCGTCTTTGCAGCCACCCAGGAACTTGGAGATACCGCCGGTGAGTTCGCCCTTTTCATCCACCTTGACCCAGCACGCCTTGTTGCCGGTGGTCACTTCCACGTCGGCCAGCAGCTTGTCGATCCACTTGCGGGCCTGATCGAAATCGTGGACCACAACGGCCTTGACGCAGGGGCTGTCAAAGGGGCCGAAACCGCAGCCCTTGACCACTTCGGTCACATCCTGCAGCTCCAGGTCGATACGCAGGTCGGGCTTGTCGGAGCCGTAGCGCTCCATGGCCTCGTTGAAGGGGATGCGGCGCAGAGGAGCCTGGGAGACACGCTGATACTTGCCCAGTTCCACGAACATGGGGATCAGGACATCCTCCAGAGTGCTCAGGACGTCATCCTGGGTGGCGAAGGCCAT
>JAFYOA010000151.1 GCA_017547865.1 Clostridia bacterium | reverse complement strand
TCTCGCAGCCCGCTGCCGATACGCTGCAGATAGAGTTTACTCCCAGCCAAAGCGGTATTCCCGCGGTGGCTGCCGCATCAATCGTCCTTCCCCGTGGTGCCGATGGCCGCACGCCTGTACGCAGCACCGATTACTGGACCGAAGCGGATAAGAGCGAGCTGGTAGCTGCCGTGGTGGCCGCCCTGCCCGTTTATGCCGGGGAGGTGGAAAACGCATGAGTGAGCACAACATTCACGTTTCGGCGGGCGAGTCTCTTCGTCTGCTGACCGCCGGCACTTACTGCGACCGGGATATTCTGATCACCACCGATGCCTCGGGCGGCGCTGCCGCGCAGGTTTTTGATGCAGCTGCCACCGGCACCCGGGCAACGCTTTCGGTTACCGGCCTGCCTTCCCAGCCCAAAGCGTTTTCCCTGCTGCCCGCCTCCGATTTTTCTGTAAACAGCAACCCTGGCTATGTGCTGAGCGTGCTATACGACGGCGCAACCACCCACGGGGTGTACACGGTACGCAGCGGCTACAGCCCATCGTATACCTACACCGCCACCTACTCTACCGAGGCCATTACCTGGAACTACAGCGACGGCACTCTTCTGCTGTCCGTTTCCGGTGCAAACTTCCGCAGCGGCGCGTATAAGTTCCTTTTCGTGCTGTAACATTTTCTCAAAATAAAAGAACGGGCCGGAGAAGCATCTTCGGTCCGTTTTTCAATTCAAAACAGCAAGTGTCTTACCCAAGTGTTTTCTCACCCATCCACTGCAGGCGGGTGGGCACAAAACCGATCTTGCGGTACCAATCCACAATTTCCACATACCGCAGTTCAATGGAGGTGCAGTTCTGCGATTTGAACCACGCCATCCCTTTTACGACCATTTGCCGGCCGATCCCCTTTTCTCTTTCGGCGGGCACAACACCAACGCAGCCAATGCACCCAACCTTTTCGCCTTTGCCCACAAACCGGCCGCCTGTGGGCGCCAGCACCTGAAAGCCAACCACCCGACCGTCTTTTACTGCCACAAAAATCGGATCCACACAGGTTTTGTATACATTCACCCAGGCGCTTTTGGCTTCTTCAATCGCCTCAAACAAAGAAGGCAGGTCCGCTTCTCTTACAAAACGATACTCTATCCCCTGCGGAGCGGTCGGGATTTCCAGTTTTTCCGGCGAAAAATCCCGCAGGTCAAACTGCATATTTGTGCTTGTCCACGCAGCGGAATAGCCACGCTTTTTAAAGAAAGACACAACCTCTTCCCTATCGGTGGGAACCCCCTGCAGCAAATAATATTTTCCCCTGCCGAGAATGACGCGCGTTCCGCCGACAGCGTGAATGTACTGCTCCGATTCTCCCATCAATTCCGTGCCGATTCCACGGTTCCGGAAGGCTTCGTCCACGCAAAGCAATGAAACAGATGCACCGTGGATCATGGAAAATCCAACCAGCCTTCCATCCATATATCGTGTGATCAAATGTGCCTTTTCCGGTTTCAGCAGTTCATCGAACAGTTCTTTGGTGACCGGATAATTTGGAAAACAAGCCGAATACAGTGCATAGATTTCCTGAAACATTGTACTCCTCCTTTGCGGGTACTTTCAAACTGAAATAAGTGTACCACAACTTCAGTCGCGTTTCAATTCTCAATAAAAAACACCCGAAGCCGTCTGCTCGATCGACTTCGGATGCGTGGTCGGAGTGAAGGGACTTGACCGCGTGCTGCGGCTGCGCCTTGCACGCTGATGACTCGCCGACCGTTCGCACAGCGAACAGTACCCGGCTCATCGCTCTGCGCCGAAAACCGCCCACCGGGCGCTTTTCTTTTTGTGCAGACCCTCGCGGGTTCAAGGTGCTCCTTAAAAAGATATCCGGAGTCGTTTACCTGATCGACTCCGGACGATTGGCAACAGTTGATAATTATGATACGGTTTCATAGGGTTTCAAAAGGTTTCACTTAAAAATGAAACCATAGCCTATTAATTGAAACCATGCCGATAAAAGGCTTTGTCCAAATACGCCACAATCGCCATCAAAATCAGCAGGCCGCCGGAAATCACCATCAACAATCGCATGGATGTTCTGTCTGCCAGCAGACCAAATACGACCATACCGATAGGCAAAAAGCCGGAATAAGCTGCACCGAATAATCCGAATACTCGCCCCGACATTTCCGGTGTACTGTTCTCCTGCAGGAGGGTGGTAGAGGCTGTTTGCACCATGGTC
>JAFYOA010000150.1 GCA_017547865.1 Clostridia bacterium | reverse complement strand
TTTGATACCAATGCTCAGTATGTGCGTGAGAACTCTCCCTTTGCACAGACCTTCGTGGCCAGCTGCTGCGGCACCTACCTCAACTATGTGCCCTCTGCCTATGGCTATCTCCACGGCTGCTACGAAACCGACAGCACCCGTGCCTGCCCCGGCGCAGGTGAGCGTTTTGCTTACGCCATGGTGCGTATGCTCCGCAGCTTGAAGTAAATACAAAAGCAGAGGCGCTTCGTGCACCTCTGCTTTTTGCATAAATTAAAATTTGTACCGCTGCTGTTGGATTTGGCATTTACATTTGCAAAGTATATGGTTATAATGGTAAAAAACAAAGGGAGGTATTTCCATGGAAAAACGTCTCAAAGTTGCAATTGTCGGTGCGGGCAACCGTGGCCAGGTGTACGTTGATATCATGGCAGAAATGCCGGAAAAATACGAGGTCGTAGCGGTGGCCGAGTGCCTGGACAGCCGCAGAGATTATGTGAAACAGACTTTTGGAATTCCCGATGACCGGTGCTTTACCGATTGGCAGGGTATGTTTGCCCTTGGCAAGATCGCTGATCTGGTGGTGATCGCCACTTCTGATACGGCACATTTTGAACCTGCCATGGCTGCGATCCAGCTGGGATACAATATCCTTTTGGAAAAACCTGTGGCACCCACTGCTAAGGAATGTGAGCAAGTGGCTCGCGCTGCCGAAGAAAAGGGCGAGAATGTGCTGGTATGCCATGTGCTGCGGTATACGCCTTTCTTCAACACCATCAAGAAGCTGTTGCTGGATGGCGCCATTGGTGAGGTATGCAGCATTGACCACCGTGAGCATGTGGGCTTTGTGCATCAAAGCCACAGCTATGTGCGCGGTAAGTGGGGCGCACTGGATCGTTCTGCTTTTATGCTGTTGGCAAAGAGCTGCCACGATCTGGATATCATCCAGTGGCTGCTGGATAAAAAGTGCCTGCATGTGCAATCCTTTGGCGGCCTCCATTATTTTGTGCCGAAGAATAAGCCTGAGGGATCCCCTGAGCGGTGTATTGATGGGTGCCCCGTTGGTGATACCTGCCCGTTCAACGCCGTGAAGCTGTATCTGAAGAAAAAGAGCGAATGGTACCGTGGCGCTTGCACCGGCATTGTGAATGCCACCGATGAGCAGGTTGAGCACGCATTGCGCACTAATCAGTATGGCAAGTGTGTGTTCTGCTGCGATAATGAGGTGGTGGATCGCCAGACGGTGAACATGCTGTTTGAGGACGGCGTGACCGTTACCTTCAGCATGAACGCCTTCAATTCCGGCGGCCGCCATATCCATATCTTCGGCACGAAGGGTGAGCTGTGGGGCAGCATGGATAACAGGAAAGAGCCGATCCGCGTTCGGGAGCATGCCACTAAGGAAGTTACGGAGTACCACGTCAGCGGCAAAGAAGGTCTGGTTGACGATCATGGCGGCGGCGACCATGGCATCGTGGAAGCACTTCACGCCTACATGTGCGGCACATATGATGGCTATGCTGCATCGGATATCCGTGTTTCTGTGGATAACCACCACCTGTGCTTTGCGGCGGAGCAGTCGCGCCTGGAAAACCGTGTGATCGACATGGATGAATACATAAAAAGCTTGTAATAGAGAATAAGAAGCAGGGTCATGTTGACCCTGCTTCTTTAGTTATGTTGGCTCTTTGCCTTCTTCGAAAATGCGGATCATTTCCCGGGTGAGGCTGATGCCGTCATCCTTGGCGGGCAGTGCGCTGCGATGATACCAATCTGCCATGGAAAGCTCGGTTTCATCGATGTGGATGGTGTCATCACCGTCTACATCGCAGTAAAAGCCCATAAGTACATTGCCGTCCACGCCCCAGGGCTGGCTCTTGTAGTAGCGCAGGTTTTTAACCTTCAAACCCACCTCTTCCATGACCTCACGGGCAACGGTTTGCTCCAAAGTTTCACCAATCTCCGTGTAACCGGCCAGGAGCGCGTAGCGGGTGTAGGCGCGGCCTGCGTACTTGCTGAGCAGCAGTTTATCACCATTTGTCACGGCTACGATCACGGCAGGGGAGATTTTGGGGAAGATCATATTGCCGCATTCCGGGCATCGGAGC
>JAFYOA010000149.1 GCA_017547865.1 Clostridia bacterium | reverse complement strand
TTGCAAATTCTTTTTTTCGTTTTAAAAAGCATTTACTTCCCTGATGTGAAGTGCTACAATAGCCGTGAGGTGATTTTCATGTCTTATGTAGAAAATGGGAATGCCAATGCGGTTTTCTTCTGCAGCAATGAAAAAGCCAACGTGTTTCTGATCGGTGATTCCATTCGGATTGGCTATTGCGCCACGGTGAAGAAAGAACTTGCCGATTCTGCGGAAGTGTTTTATGTTTCGGAAAATTGCCGCAGTTCACAGAATATCATCTTCAATCTTCGTACCTGGTGGAACCAATTTGATTTCCCGGGAAAAGTGAATATCATCCATTTTAATTGCGGCCATTGGGATGCCGCACACTGGAATGGCTCCGAGTTTTCTTTGACCGGCGATGCGGATTATGAAAAGAACATTCGCTGTATCATCCAAACCCTTCGGAAGATGTTCCCCAACGCCAAAATTGTAATGGCCACCACAACGCCGATGAATCCCGACGGTTCTCAGGGATTCAATCCCCGCACCACTGCGGAGTTGCAGCATCTCAACGAGATTGCAGTGAAGGTTGCCAAGGAGGAGCAGGTGCCGGTGAACGACATGTTTGCCTATGCGGCGTCCTGGGGGAGCGAAGCCTATGTGGATTCCTGCCACTATACGCAGGAGGCATTTGCTGAACTTGGCTGTGAAGTGGCCGGCTTCCTGAAAAAGTACCTATAACCAAATTTTGTTTTTTGAAAGGTGGAAGAACAATGCGTGTTTATGCAGATGAGTTTGTAAAAATCTACGATCCCAGCCTGGGGGAAAAAGAACCCTGGTACATTAACGACCATACCATTTTACACGGCGCCGATGGTTGGCACTTGTTTGGTATTACCCATGCGGAACCGGCTAATCCTTTGGATGAAAAGCTTTGCGCCCATGCTATGACGAGCGATATTCTCCGGGAGCCCTTTAAAAAGCTCGAACCGCCTTTCTCTGCAGAAGCAAGCAGAGGAGAAGCTCATTTCTGGGCACCGCACATTGTTTTGCACGAAGGCCTGTACTATATGTATTACTGCGCCGGCAGTTTGGAGGGCAATGACCGTTACCGCATTCATCTGGCTACTTCGAAAGACCTCCATAACTGGACCAAGCACGACGAAAACCCCATGGTCGTGGATGGTTACGATGCCCGCGATCCCATGGTTCTTCGTGTTGGCGATGAGTGGATCATGTACTACACCTGCAACAGCACGCCCAAGGGTGGAAATCACTGCGTGGCTTGTGTCCATTCCGATGACCTGGTGCATTGGCATGATAAACAGGTTGTTTTTACTTCCAGTATCGTCGGCACCTTCGCCGGTCCCTGCGAATCTCCCTTTGTTGAGAAGGTGGAAGATACGTATTTCCTGTTTATCGGGCCTTTCGGCGGATACGATGTCTCTTATTGCGATACAGCCGTGTATGCCAGTAAAGATCCGTTCTGCTTTACGGAGGACGATCTGGTCGGCCATATCCCGTCTCATGGCGCAGAAGTGCTGCGGGTGAATGGTGAATATTACCTTACCCATTGTGGTTGGGGAGAAGGCGGCGTGTATCTCGCCCCGCTTCATTTCGAATTCTGATGCAAGGGATCCCGGATTTGTTCCGGGATCTTTTTTTGTGCCTTGACAAATCTGGCGGATAAGTCTATAATGCCGATAATGACCTGTCGAATTGGAGGATATATCATGGCGAAAAGAATTTTATTCCAGGGTGATTCCATTACCGACTGCGGCCGTAACCGTGAGGATTTTTACGGACTTGGCAATGGCTATCCTCTTTTGATCAAAGCAGCTCTGGGTGCCGAGCGCCCCGGTGAATATGAGTTCATCAACCGCGGTATCGGCGGTAACCGTGTGGTGGACCTTTATGCCCGTATCAAGATCGATTTTATCAATCTTAAGCCCGACTATGCCAGTATTTATATCGGTGTAAACGATACCTGGCATGAAATTGCCCGTGAAAACGGCGTGGATACCGCTAAATTTGAAAAGATTTATACGATGATTATTGACGAAGTGCAGGCAGCTTGCCCCGGCATTAAGCTGATGATCATTGCTCCTTTTGTTTTGGAGGGTTCCGCTACCTGCAATACGGAAGAAATTCCGGACCGCTGGCAGCGTTTTCAGGTGGATGTGGCTGAAAAGGCAGAGGTTTCCCGCAAGCTGGCCGAAAAGTATGGCTTGCCCCTGCTGGAACTTCAGCCTGTATTTGATGAAGCCTGCAAGTCCGCTCCCGCAGATTACTGGACCCGCGACGGTGTTCATCCCACGCCTTGCGGTCATGAGCTGATCAAGCAGCTTTGGCTGGATGCATTTGAAGAAATGAAGGGTTAATAGCCATGGAATTGAATCTTGCACAGTTGCAGGCGGTTGCTTTGGGCGCTGTGTCTGTTACCCGGGAAGAGGGCGGATATTACTTCCATCGTTTTACCGATGCACAGGAAGAATTCTATCGTCTGCGGGATGCCGGGCATTATACCAAGACGTTCGCTCCCGCCGGCATAAAACTTCATTTCAAAACTGACAGTACTCGTTTGTTCCTACAGGCAGAGATGACGAACGGCAGCAGTCGTTTCTTCTTCGCTTTTGATGTGTATGTCAACGGCGAACTGATCGGCTCTATGGATAACTTTACCGGTGTAGAGTTGCCCGTGGGTCAGCCAACCGTGGAACTTCCGCTGGGATTGTATGAAAAAGAATTCGAATTGGGTCCCGGTGAAAAAGAACTGGCTGTTTATTTGCCGTTCTCTGTAAAAACACTGGTGAAATGTGTCGCGTTGGATGACGGCGCGTTCATCGAACCCTTGAAATCCTCTAAAAAGCTGCTGGCTTTCGGTGATTCCATTACCCACGGCTACGATGCCCTGCATCCCGCCAACATGTATATCACCCGGGTGGCAGAAGTTTTGGATGCTGAAGAATTCAACAAAGGTATTGGCGGCGAAATTTTTGTGCCCGGCCTTGCTGCTCTCCGGGAACCGTACGACCCGGATTACATTACCGTGGCGTATGGCACCAACGACTGGGCCCGCTGCACCGATGGCAGACTCACCGTAGAAGAATACCGTGCCAACTGCCGTGCTTTTTATAAAACGATCAGTGATCTCTACCCGGCAGCAAAGATCTATGCCATTTCACCCATTTGGCGCAAAGGGGGAGATACTGCCTATGCATGCGGCACCCTCGCCATTGCAGAGGAAATCATTTCCGACGCCGTGGCAGAACTGTCCAATGTTACACTGATCCCAGGCGCTGATCTTGTTCCCCATGAAGAGGAACTGTTTGCCGACCTGCGCCTGCACCCAAACGATGCCGGCTTTGCCCATTATGCTAAAAATCTGCTGGCGGCCATCGGCTGACGTGTATCGGTCGGCAGAAATGCAATACCTGCTTTTTGGAGGCTGTTTATGTATAAGCTGTTTGTAAAGCGGCTTCTTGATATTATCCTGGTGCTGGCGGCGCTTATTGTTGCACTGCCGGTTATGCTTTTGGTTGCCGTCGCCATTGTTATTGAAGATCCGGGCCCTGTGTTTTTTACGCAGAAGCGTGTCGGAAAAGGCAAGCGGCATTTTAAAATCCTCA
>JAFYOA010000148.1 GCA_017547865.1 Clostridia bacterium | reverse complement strand
GATACAGCAGCGGGTAATACTGGAACAACGCAAAAGGAATAAGGTAGGTGCAGATGCGCAGAACATGCTCTCCGTAAATGGCGAGGGGGTACTTGCCGTATTCCCGGGCACCATCGGTAAAGACATTCATAAATTCCAGACTTTCGATGGTGAAAAAGCAAAATGCCGCATACAGCACAAAGAGAGAAGCAAACACCACTGTGCCGCCAATGATCATGCTGATCAACGTAAAAATACGCAGTGCCGTCCATTCCACCGTGCTGTTGGCAATGCCGTAGATGAGCATCACAATAGCCTGAAGCAGACGGCCAATGCGGGAGAACTCAATGTTCTGCCCCAACACCTGCAGAATGGTACCCCGGGGCCGCACCAGAATCCGGTCGAAATGCCCCTGCGAAACGGTGCCTTTAAAAGCGTCGAATCCCCGGAAGAAAGTCTCTGCCAGCGTAAATGCCATAAGAACAATGGAAAAGCACAGCAGGCATTCCGCAAAGGTAAAGCCGTTTACACTGTGGAAACGCTGGAACATGAACCACACGCCCAAAAACACATTGAAAGATGTGAGGAACTGCCCGATCACGGTGAGGAAAAAGGAAGTTTTGTACTGCATCCTGCTTTTCAGGTGCAGGGCGAAATACTTAAAATACAGCTTCATATCCACACCTCCTCAGCCACCGGCCAGCGTTACTTTTTTCACGCCGCAGGCTTCCATCCATTTGCCAATCGCCAGCAATACAGCAAGCCAAAAGATCTGCAGACCCACCGCCTGCAGCAATGCTTCGCCGGTAAGGTTGCCGCTGTATACCCGCAGGGGTACGTTTTGAATGGATGCAAAAGGCATGATCTCAAACAGCTGGCGGATGCCGTCCGGCAAAAAAGGAAGGGGGATCACCGAACCGCTCATAATATCCGCCAGAGAAACGAAGATCATTCTTGTTCCCTGCGAGCTTGTGGTAAAGAAGGCGCTCATGTAGATCACCATGGTAAAGGTGACCACCACGCCCAACCCCAGCACCATGGTGACCAGGAACCAGACGAAGGCGGAAAAACTTGCCGGAAGAGACAGCCCATAGGGTTTGGGGAGAAATGAGGCGACCAGCACAACGGGAATGAACCGCAGTGTGGCTTTGGCGCAGCGGCCGGCTGCCGCACGCACCGCCCACATTTCATACAGCCCGGTGGGGCGGCATAGGTCGTAGGTCACGGTGCCGCTGGTCACAGCATCGAACAGATCGTTCTCCCACCACCAGGGCATAAACAACGCCAAAAAAGCCTGCTGCAGCCATACATAACACGCCAGCTGGCTCATTTCCATGGGGAATGCACCGGGATCTGCCTCGTAAAACGCCTTGAACAGCAGAATCTCCATAAATCCCCAAAAGAATTGGGTCACCATACCTGCCAAAGCGGCGCCGCGGTACTGCAGGTTATTGATAAATCGCATTTTGAAAAACGACAGGTATTTTTTCATGCCGTTCTCCTTATACTCCGTACCGGTGGTACAGCCGGGCGGTCAGCTCGTCCAAAGAAAGTTCCCCGGTGTCGTCCATGGACCGCAGATCATCAAAGGTGCCATCCATCAGCAGCTTCCCCTTGCCAATCAGAATGATGCGGCTGGCCAGGGCTTCAATATCCTGCATATCGTGGGTGGTGAGGATCACCGTGGTCTTGTGCCGCTTGTTTTCCTCCTGAATAAACTTGCGCACCGCGATTTTTGAGATGGCATCCAGCCCGATGGTGGGTTCATCCAGAAACAGCAGGCGGGGAGAGTGCAGCAGGGCAGCGGCAATTTCGCACCGCATACGCTGGCCTAAAGAGAGCTGGCGCGCCGGGGTGCGCAGCAGATCCTGCAGGTCCAAAAGTTCCGTCAGTTCATCCACGTTCTTTTTGAATTTGCTGTCCGGAATGCTGTAGATGTCTTTGAGAAGAGAGAAGGAGTCGTTTACCGGCACGTCCCACCACAGCTGGGTGCGCTGGCCAAACACCACGCCGATGTCTTTCACGTGCTGCTTGCGTTCCTTCCAGGGAATACGCCCGTTCACCCGGCAGGTGCCGCCGTCCGGGGTGAGAATACCGGACAGCACCTTGATGGTGGAGCTTTTTCCGGCGCCGTTGGGGCCGATGTAGCCCACCATTTCACCCTCTTTTACAGAGAAAGAAATGTCATCCAGTGCCCGAATCTCCGTCATCTCCCGGTGCCCCAGGGATTTCAGTGCTTCTTTCAGTCCGGCGCTGCGCCGGGCCACTTTGTAGATTTTTGTTAAATGTTCCACTTCGATCATGCTGTTTCCTCCTGGTAGTCATATTCTGTTGGTACAGCGCCGGGGCCAGAGGACGGGAACGACCCTTCAATAGCCTGGAAACTGCACCGAAATATCTTGCCAAGCGGCGGCGCACTGCACGGCCAGGCGCCTGCCCCAAAAAGGGTACCGCAACGGTGGATATTGCCCGATTTTATCGGGGTACATCATTGTACCACCATGGTGGACGGGTGTCAATGGCGACTTGCATTTTTTAGCTTTTTACAGAAAAAACAGCCGCCGAAGCGACCTTGCGGCCATCCTCGGCGGTTTCTGTTATTTGCAGTTTGTTATCAGTTTATATTTTTCTTTGAAAGCATCTTTATCATCGAGAAAAGTTTGAATGGTTTTAAGGAATACCATATAGTCAATGTCGGTAACGTAGTTTTTGGCATAACCCCCGTGACCATACTTGTCTTTCATATGCTGGTAGCAACGATCAATATGCTGCTCTTCGGAGTATTCGGGAAAATGCTTTAGAGAATATGCGTGTGTACGTTTCAAAAATCCGTCAATATCCGTTGAACGATCGGCCGATGAAACGATTTTGCCATAATCACTGCGCGGTGGATATTCGAGGGAAGCCCGGTGGTCTTCGACCGCTTCTTTCATGATTGTACGTTGTTCTTCTGTGAAAAAAAGCTGTAAGTTTACATCATCATACAAAAACTTTGCGGACAGGGTTTCGTGATTGTCTTTGTCGATATGGTGAGCAATATCGTGGTATGCTGCGATGACGTAAACCATATCCGCATTCAAATCTTCAAATTGCTCCATAAACAAAAGGCTGCGCCGAATCACATAATAAATATGATCCAGCTGATGCCCTTTATCGTTTTGCGAGTATTTTGGGAAAATCTCTGCTTGAATATAATGCAGTATTTCCGGGTTGATGTGTTCCACTTCGATCATGCTTGTTCCTCCTGGTAGTCATATTCTGCCGGTACAGCGCCGGGGCCAGAGGACGGGAACGACCCTTCAATAGCCTGGAAACTGCACCGAAATATCTTGCCAAGCGGCGGCGCTTTGCACGGCCAAAGCACCTGCCCCGTTTTTCGGGTACACCGCAACGGTGGATATTCTTCCTGCATTTTGCAAGGTGCTATATTTTACCATTCCGCGCCGTGCCTGTCAACGAAAACAGGTGTGTTTTTTATAGAATTTTCGAGCGGTTTTTTATTGATTCTCACAGAAAATGTGCTATAATATTATCGTATCCGGAACAGATCGTTTCGGATAGCTGTTTGTGCATCTTGAAAAGTAAACGCGATCCCACACGGTTCTTCATCTGCGGGTGTCGCGCATTGTTTCGACGTGCCGGACAAGCACGTCTTTTTTGTTTTCATAATTTATGCCGCAGGAGGCTTTTACTATGACCAGACATGAATCCCGTGAACAGGCGTTCATCCTTGTGTTTGAACGCGAATTT
>JAFYOA010000147.1 GCA_017547865.1 Clostridia bacterium | reverse complement strand
ATAAATACCTCTTCTGTGAATCGCAAAACGGCATAGAGAAATTGCGAATGATTTTCGAATAACTTTTATGCAATTTTCAATGGGAATATAAAAAAATATACATCATTATATCATATTTCGAATATGATTGGGTCGAACTTTGAAAGAAATTCACAATTTGTTTACAAGCTATTTTACCAATGAACCACTGCAAATTTTGGATGATATTGACAAACAGCCTATTTTTACGGTATTATATATACATAATAAATTGTAAAGCGAATGTACGCGAAGGAGAACTTAAAATATGGCAAGTAAAAACATTTTGAAAAATAATACGGCATATATGCTTGTTAATCGCCGTACCGGTCTGGTGCTTCAGGCTCCCGCCGCCTGTGGAGGCTCCACTTCTCAGGAAAAAGCTTCCGGTATCAAAGAACAGCTTTGGAACGCCGTCAGCTGCGGTGAGAATAATTTCCGTTTTGTAAATTCTTCCACAGGCTGGAAACTGGACACCATTTACGGCGGTACCATTAACGGTACCTGGACCAATGTTTGGGATGAAGAAAGCGATTCCCAGATTTGGCATGTGGAGATTGCTTCCCGCGGTTTCAGAAAACTGACCAACGTGAAAGCTGATAAAGTTCTGGACGTTGCCTTTTTGAGCACGGAACCCGGTATCCCGCTGCAGCTGTGGGATGACGTAGGCGGCGAAAATCAGGAGTGGAAGCTGGTTGAGTTTCCTTCTGCCGAAAGCGCAGCACTGATTGCCGGTACTACCTTGAAGACTGCCGCCAAAAAAGCCGCCGAAAAATCCGGCAAGTTGATTGTGGGCGCCGAGGATGTACTGAGTGATATGGCCGGTATGGCTGCTGAAGCCATGAATACCGTGAAACCTGCCGTAAAAAAGGCAAAGCGTGCCACCAAAAAGGCTGTTAAGGAAGTTACCGAAAAAACCGCCAAGACCACCCGTAAAATGAAGGAAGCGGCCAAGCCGATGACCGAATCTGCCCGCGAAACCTTGAAGGGGGCCATGGATGCGGCCGAGAATTTCATTGATTCTCTGAAAAAAGAAGACTAATATCAAAAAGCGGAGCCTGTACAGGTTCCGCTTTTTATACTTAGGAGAGTAAATCAAGTAATGCTATTGCAGCAGCTGCTTCCACAACGGGAACAGCACGGGGCACTACGCAGGGATCGTGACGCCCGACGATAGACAGTGTATCGTTCTTACCGGTTTGCATATTAACTGTTTCTTGTGTGCGAGCAATGGAAGGCGTAGGTTTAAAAGCAGCACGGAAAATTATTGGCATACCGGTGGTGATTCCGCCCAGAATACCACCGCAATGGTTGGTGCGGGTACGTACGGTGCCGTCTTCATCGTAATAGAAAGCATCGTTGTTTTCGCTGCCGCAGTATTGCGCTGCAGCAAATCCGTCGCCGAATTCCACGCCTTTCACCGCGGGAATACCGTACAAAATGTGAGCCAGTACATTTTCCACGCCGCCGAACATCGGATCACCGATCCCGGCCGGAACGCCTGTGACAGCACATTCAACAATGCCTCCAATGCTGTCCAGCGCGGAGCGCTTTTCTTCGATCAATGTCCGCATAGCGGTTTCCGCAGCGGGAGAAACGGTAGGGAAGTAACGGGAAGAAAGATCGTTCAGCTGCTCATCTGTAACACCAACCGGATCCAGCGGCGTGTCAAAACAGCCGCCTATACTGTACACATGGGCACCGATATGAACGCCTTTTCGCTGCAGAATTTGGCGGCAAACCGCACCGGCAAATACAAGGCACGCAGTCAAACGACCGGAAAAATGGCCACCTCCGCGGATATCGTTAGCACCGTTATAACGAATGGATGCCGTATAATCCGCGTGTCCGGGGCGCGGTGTGACTTTCAGCCCGGAATAATCTTTTGAATGCTGATTTGTATTGGCGATAATGGCACACAAAGGAGCGCCGGTCAGCACACCATCCAACAGACCGGAGAGAATTTGCGGTTCGTCATTCTCTTTACGCGAGGTGCTGGTTTTATCTTTTCCGGGGGCACGCCTTGCCATTTGCTTTAGAATCTCATTCATGTCAATCGACTCTCCGGCAGGAAGACCATCCATGACAACGCCGATCGCTTGTGTGTGACTGCCGCCGAATATCGAAATTTTCACTTTTTCGCCCCAAGTTGATGACATGTGTGGTTCCTCCCGAACAATTGCATATTAAGAGTGCGCCTTGACCAATTTGCAAAAAACAAAAACCGCTGTATCGCCATTGTAAAGCAAATAAAGCGGTTTTGTCAACTATAAACGATATTTGTTACGGATGAGAACGCAGGAATTCCATGTAACGCTGCCAGTCATAACGGCTGAGATAGTGCCCATAAGCACGCAGATGCAGGCCTACGGTACCTTCGTGGAAGGTATCTCCGGGCACCGGTAAGCGATCGGGATGCACAAAGCCTTTCATACCAAGCAGATCGTACACACGATCGATCTCACACATGGTCAGATATTCACTGTTTGGATCGGCCCAAGTATCTTCTACGGCACCGCCGACAGCCAAATACCGGGGAGCCACAAGTGCCGCAAGGAAATGCTGATCGAAGGGCATGGCGGCCTCTTCGCGGTGACTGTTTATTTCGTTTTCCAGCCAGGCAGGGTCATTTTCGTGCGCTGCGCGCTGGGCAGAAAAATCAGCACAATAGCCATCGATATATTTTTCAAAGTTTTCGCAGAACCAGAAGGGGAAGACGCTGTAAATAATATGAACGGTCTCGCCGACCTTCTGACGGGAGATCGACGTGCCGCAGCAGCCGGAATCATTGGGGAAAACGTATTTGAAGCGGGTATCCAAAGCGCCGCACAGCAACGCAGTCTTGCCGAGGCGAGAATGTCCAAGAACAGCAGCGTTTTCGGTATCAACACAACCCAGCTTTTCCAGCTGATCCAGAATACGGGATGCGGCCCAGGCCCACATGGCAATTTTACCGGGCTTATTTCCGGCGTGCTCACCAAACAGCTTCGCGATGCCGCTTTCATATTCGTTTTTGTCCAGCGTGATATCGTTATAATACACGTTTACCACAGCAAAACCATTATCAATGACTTCTTCCAACGGGAGATAATTGTGCGGCAAGGGATTAAAAGCAATATGAACGATGACCGGCGCAGGCTTTCCAGTATTGGGGTAAACTAGATTGAAGGGGAAAGAAGCCTCATCTTTTTCACTTTTTACGGTGATCATAAATTTACGGCTTACAGCTTTTCCGGCAAATGCAAGCTTACCCACAGTGGTATCGGTGATATCATCTGTGATTTCCTCGCAAGTGATCTGCAGCGGGATGTTCGGAATTTTACCATATTCTTCTTCCAACACGAATTCAATGAGTTCTTCGCGGCGACGCTGCCAGTCGGCAACACTCTCAACCGGCGTACCGTCATTAAACGTCAGCAGATCCGGCAGATGCAAGGCATTAATTTTTTCCTGAATCATACTATATTCCTCCTGTAGTGGTTATATTCGGCCAGCCGCTATATCTTCGGCCAGCAATTTTGCAGCGTATTTAGCGGGGTGGCCCGCATAAAACACAATATCCGCAGCGGCGCGGTATAAGTCAATCCGCTGGTTATACAGTGCTTCGATTACTTCGCGCCGATTTTCGACCTGGAGCAAGGGACGCTGTTTATCGTTTTTTAATCGTTCAAACAATGCCGGCAACGGAACATCCAAAAAAATGATTTTTCCGCCACCCTCACGGAACAGATTTACGTTGATTTCCCGAAGTACTGTACCGCCACCAGCGGCAATAATGCAATCGGTTTGCGAAGCCAATTCTCGAACAGCTTCGGTTTCCATTT
>JAFYOA010000146.1 GCA_017547865.1 Clostridia bacterium | reverse complement strand
ACAGGAAGTACTGGAAAACAGCGGAAAAATCACTGCACTGCTCGGCAAAGCCGCCATGAAAAAACGGCCGGCCAAAGCGAACAAATCCGGAATCTCGCATTACCAGCTGACAAAAACTTCACCGCATACCAACAGTGAAACCGGGGACTCCTCTGCTTCCCACAAACCGTTTTCAACGGAGGAAATAACGATGAAAAAAGGAATTACCATTGCAGGCAATATGCTGACGGATAATGTAAAAACCATCTCAGCCTATCCGAAAATCGGCATGCTGGCAGATATACACAACGTACAGCGGGCCGTGGGCGGTTGTGTTCCCAACACCATTTTGGATCTTGCCAAAATGAAAGGTAATATTCCGCTTTTTGCTGCCGGCAAAGTTGGCTACGATGACGCAGGACGGTTTATCTGCCAAACCCTGGAAGAAGCCGGCGTGGACACCAAGCGTGTCACTATTTCCAGTGCGCACCCCACCAGTTTCAGCGATGTAATGAGTGCCATGGACACCGGTGAGCGCACGTTCTTCCATCACCGCGGCGCAAATGCCGAATTTTCCCCCGCAGACCTGCCACCGGAAAGTCTGCAGTGCGATCTGCTGCACATTGGCTACATTCTTCTGCTGGATGAATTTGATAAGCCAGACGATGAATACGGCACCATTATGGCGCGGTACCTGCACGATGTGCAGTCTCTCGGCATCGCCACATCCATCGATGTTGTCAGCGGCGACGGACAGTTCCGTGAAAAAGTCGTCCCTGCTCTAAAATACTGCGATTATGCCATTATGAATGAAATCGAAGGCTGTTCCGTTTCCGAATTGCCCGCCAGAGACAAAAACGGAAAAATCATTGTGGAAAACATTGTAAAAACGCTGGAACTCTTTATAGAAAAAGGTGTGCGCCGACGTGCTGTTCTGCACAGCCCTGAGGCCGGCTTCTGCATGGATGCTGCAACCGGTCTTTCCATCGTCCCTTCTTTCAAACTGCCGAAAGGCTACATCAAAGGCAGCGTTGGTGCCGGTGATGCATTTTGCGCCGGATGCCTGTACGCCATTTACAAAGGCTATGACGCTGACTGGATGCTGCGATATGCCGCCGCAGCGGCGGCCGCCAATCTTTCGCAGCCCGATTCCGTCAGCGGTATGAAAACTGATACCGAACTCAAAAAATTCATGGAAACATGGGAGGTCAACACATTATGAAACGTTCCGAAGCCGAAAAATGCATTGCCCGCGCACTGGAAATGTACGAAAAAGCCGGTATTGTTTTGACACCGGAAGAAAAAGCCAATATTGAGGTTGCTGATTTTGATCTTGGCCGCGTGTATGAAGTGGGTCTGCAGCTGCTCACGTACATCAACACCGATCGCGTCTGCGCCAAAGAAATGGTGCTGTTCCCTGGCCAAACCTGCCCGGAACACTGGCACGTAGAAACCAACGGCCAGCCCGGCAAGGAAGAAACCTTCCGTTGCCGTTACGGCGAAGTTTTCCTGTATGTGGAAGGCGAAGGCAACAAGGAAACCATTCTGGGAACGATCCCCTCCACCGATGTTACCGTTTTCCACGAGGTCCATCTTCTTCCCGGCGAACAGTACACCATTTATCCCGGCACCAAGCACTGGTTCCAGGGTGGCCCCAACGGTGCAGTCATCTCTGAGTTTTCCACCCACAGCACCGACGAGACCGATGTGTTTACCGACCCCACCATCGTTCGTATGCCCGCGATTGAAAATGACTGACCGGAGGAAAAACAATGCTT
>JAFYOA010000145.1 GCA_017547865.1 Clostridia bacterium | reverse complement strand
AGGAACAGTTCGCCCACGGTGCCGGTGGCCTCCGGGTCTTGCAATTCCAACCCCATGTTCTGCAGGCGGCGGCGTTCTTCCAGTGTCAGCAGGCCGCCTTCGGAAAGGGCAAGGGGAAATTCACCCAGCGCGGTGCCCAGCAGAAACACCACCTTGGGTGCGGAGGGACGAATGCGGCCGGCAGTGCCGAACACCACCTCATCCATTCCCTGGGGAATAACGGAGATGGTCTGGGCCTCCACCGCAGCGGTGAGCAGTTCGCCAAAGCGGCGCAAAGGCATGGTGCGCCCCTGCAGCACGGTGTGGAAACGTTCCAGCAGCTGCACCAGCACATCCCACATACGCAGCTGTTCATCGGCCAAAGCAAACTGGCCGTCGGCCGTAAGCTGTGCGCAGAGTTTGGGCAGGGTTTTATCCACCCCATAAGCCACCAGCAAACGGTACACCGCTTCGCAGATGGCATCGCCGGTGGTCTCCCGGGCGGCGGCCTCAAAGGCCAGCAGCGGCCCCACCACACGGCGGCGCACCCGGTTGATCTGTTCCAGCGCTTCATGGTCGGCGGGTTTCCATTCCCCGGCAAAACCGCCGGGATGGCGGGTAAAGTCCTGCTTCCAGGCAGAACCGCCTATCTTCCATGTAAATATGTAGTTTTCCAGCGCAGCGATCTCCATTTGTTCTACGCCCAGCAGGCCGGTCTTCAGAATGGTGAGGATATCTTCGCTGCGGAAAGAAAGGGCTTTGAACGAGGTGAGCACCAGGCGGATGAGCGGCTCCGTATCCACGGAGCGGGGCGTATCGATAAAGCAGGGGATCTCCCGCTTTTCAAAGGCGGCCCGCAGAATGGCAGCGTACGTATCACTGTCGCGGCAGATGACGGAAATATCCCGGTAGCGGCAGCTGCCGTGCATCACCAGTTCCCGGATGAGAGCGGCCACGGTCTCGGCTTCTTCAAACCGGGAGGCCGGGTGCAGCAGGGTCACCGCATCGTCGGCGGGCCGTTCGAAGGCCAGGGCCGGGCTGCGGAAAAGATTGGCTTCCATATGGCGCAGGGCATCGTTTGCAAAGCGGTAAGGAACATCCAAATGGGTAATGGGGCCGGGCTGCACACCCTGCTCTTTGGCGGCGCGCAGCAGTTTACGGCCGGTTTTCTGCACCAGAGAGAAAAGACCGGTGCCCTGGGTAGGGTCATCCAGGGTATCGCAGCACAGGGTGATAAACATATTTTCGCACTGGGGCATCAGGCCAGCCAGCACGTCCAGTTCCTGTTTGGTAAAGCTGATGAAGGAATCCACCGCCACGGTGGCGCCTTTAAAAATATCGTTTTCCCGCAGAATTTCCGCCAGGCGGGTCAGATCCCCGTGGGGATCGACAAAGGAGCGCTCTGCCAGCGAACGGTACACCGAACATACCAGAGCAATTTCCCGCAGTTTGCGGGGCAGGGCAGAATCATCTTCCCGGGGGAAAAGTTCACCGATCTGTTCGGGGGCAATGCCGCACATCTGCAGTTCGGTATCGGCCTGCAGCATCATTTCGCACAGCTTGTCACTGTTCTTGTGATCGCTGTACAGGGAGAGATGGTCGCCGGCTTCTTCAAAAGCCAGGGCCATCAGTACCCGGCGGGTGGCGTCATCCAAAGGCACACCGGCGGTTCCGCCGCAGCGGCGGAAGGCAGCTTCGGCCAAACGGGTAAAGCTGAGCACCTGGATCTGCGCGGCAAATTTAGGGCCGGCCATGCGCAGAATGGCTTTTTCTGTTTCAAAAGAATACTGCTCCGGCACAATGAGATACAGGTATTTTCCGCCGTTTTTGGCGCGGTTCACCAGCATATTGCGCACGGCCTCCGTTTTGCCTGTACCGGCACGGCCAAGGATAAGATTGAGCATAGCCGAACTCCTTTCGTAAAATCAATTGAATACCGCCCGCAGCCAATCCACCAGCTTCAGCCGCAATTGAATCTCCCCGGAGGAAGCAGCTTCCTGCTGAGCAGGGTTCAGGGCATCTTCCAGCTGCACGGCGCCGCCGCAGGGCAGGCACAGCCCCGGGAACAGCACGCACCACCAGTTGTGCCCCTCCCCTTCTCCGATGACCACCCGCAGGGCACGGTATTCCCCGGCGGGCAGAGAAAAACCTGCATACGCACAGGGCGGGAATTTCATATCGGTGAAAAACAGCCGCACACCGTGGCTGCTCCCGGCTTCTTCCAGTGCAGCAAGGGCCGTGCGCTCCAGCGTTTCCATATGGGCACACAGAGCACTTTGGGCCTCGTAAGGGGTTTCTGCTTCTTCACACAGAGCGGCGGCAATGGTCAGCAGGGCATCCCGCACCTGCAGTTTTATCGCCTGGTCCTCGTCGCTGTCGGAATTGGCCACCACGTGCAGCCGCAGCACCTGCTCCGGCAGGGTATCGCAGGCCAGGGCATACAGGGTGCTATCTGCCAGCAAGGCCAGCACCAGGGCACACACAGCGCAGCGCCAAAAGCGTCGCAAAGATAAAACAAACATGCAAAAGCCTTCTTTCCGGTCGTTCTTACCCGGAATATAGGCTGTTTTCGCTTTCTTTATACAGTTTGTGGAAAACTTATTTTCCGTCAGTCTTCAATCAGTTCAATGCCCGTTCCGGCAGGCTTGGTCAAAAACGTCTGCCCCATTCCCTGCAGCGCGCGGGCAGCCGCGGCGGCGGTTTCTTCGTTGGCGAACAAACCGTACACCACTGAGCCGCTGCCGGTCATACGGGCGCCCAGGGCGCCGTTTTCCAGCATTTTTTCGCGGATAGCCTGCACTTCTTCCAGCGGGATAAGCCGCTCGAAATCGTTCTGCAGCCCGGCAGCAACGGCAGAAAGTTCCCTGTTTTTCAGGGCGTTCAGCATGGCTGCCGTGGCGCTGCCGTCGGCGTAGTTTCCGCTTTCATCGGCTTTACGGAAGGCCGCACCGGTGCTGACGCCCACGGGCGGTTTACACAGCAAAATGCAGCAATCCGGCAGTTTTTGTGCCGGGGAAAGAATCTCCCCGATCCCCTGGCAGCGTTTGGTTCCCCCTGCCGCACAGAAGGGCACATCGGCCCCCACCCCGGCGCCAATGGCACACAGGGTTTCCTCCGGCAGGTTCGTTTCAAAGAGTTGATTCAGCAGCACCAGCACCGCAGCGGCATCGGCACTGCCGCCGCCCATGCCGGCCTCGCTGGGAATATGCTTTTCGATGTTCACACGCACACAGCGGTAAGCAGGCTCGCCGCAGTAAGCGGCAAACGCTTCCACCGCCTTATACGCCGTGTTGGAAGACCCGGCAGGGATGCCGCCATCGCACTGCACCGCAGGCCCCGCGGGGTCGTGTTCCAGGTTGACGACATCTCCCAGGGAGACGGACTGCATCACTGTTTCCAGTGTATGGTAGCCATCCGGCTTGCGGCCGGTGATTTCCAGAGTCAGGTTGATTTTTCCATAGGCGCGGGCAGTGAGCATGGTGAGCCTCCTCGGTTACAGGTCAAACAGGCTGAAACGCTTGATCTCCACAATGTGCAGCGGGCACATTTCGTGGCAGCAGAAACAGCGGATGCATTTATCTTTGTGCACGGTGGCTTTGCCGTTTTCCACAGTGATGGTGTGGGCAGGGCAGCTTTCGGCGCATTTGCCGCAGCCAACGCACTTGTCTTTCGGGATTCTCGGGTAGGGCGTGGCGATTTTTGCCGCCAGCGGCCGCACAAATTTCGGCAGGCGGTCGATGAAATCCACGCTTTTTGTATCGGGCATTTTAAAGTCGGTTACCCGCAGCTCTTCCACGGGGATGCCCAGCACCTCGGTTTCTTCCGGCAGCAGGCCACGTTCCCGGGCGTTTTTCAGCATCAGCACTTCCATGGGGTCAATGCCGATCACCCCGCAGCACACGGCATCCAGGGCGTACAGGCTTTGGGAAGCACCGAGAAGCCCCACAAAACGGGGACTGCCGCCGGTGGGGCCGTTGCCCTCCATGGCGGTGATGCCATCCATAAAGCAAATGCGGGGTGCGGTGAGTTCACACAGGTCCACCAGCATTTCACCAAACGCCGGCTTTTCCGGGAAACGGCAGTGCAGTTCCGGCTTCATCAGCCCGGGCACGGTGCCGAACATATTTTTCACGGCGCCGCTGTAAAGGGTCATGCCGTGGGTCTTCAGTTTGGCGATATCAATGATGAGATCGGCATCCAGAAACGGTTCCACCACGGTGAACTGTTTGCAGCGCCGGCCGGCGGCGTATTCCACCGTACGGTACTTGCAGGCGGTGTACAGTTCAAAGCCGTTCTCTTTGGCCATGGCGGTGTAGCCGCAGTGTTCAAAGTTACCTTTCATCACGCCGGGAGAATAGGGCCCGCCGGGGCTTTCTGCAATAAGTACAGAAGCACCCAGTTCTTTTACTTTTCTGCCCACGGCGGCGGTGACCGCCGGGTGGGTGATGATGCCGGCCTCGCTTTTGGAACGCATAATAAGATTGGGCTTGATGACCACCCGCATACCGGGACGGACGAGTTCTTCCAGCCGCAATGCGGCAAAAGCCTTGGACACAGCGGCATCCAGGGCTTTCGGTTCGTAATTTGTGAGTTTTACAAGATATACCTGTTCCATTACAGCTCCTTCAGGAAAGCTTCCATACGGTCCAGTGCTTTTTGAATATTGCGGATGGAGTATGCATAGGAAATACGCACAAAGCCCTCGCCGCATTCACCAAAGGCAGAACCGGGAATGACCGCCACCTTGTGGCTGTAGATCAGCCGGTCGCAGAATTCCTCGGAGGTAAGGCCGGTGGACTTGATGCAGGGAAACACATAGAAAGCGCCTTCCGGTTCAAAGCAGGTCAGGCCCATGGCGTTCAGGCGGTCCACCAGCAGGCGGCGGCGCATATCGTACTGTTCGCGCATATATTCAATGTCGCTGTCACCGTTGCGCAGGGCTTCTATGGCGGCATACTGGGCGGTGGTGGGGGCGCTCATAATACCAAACTGGTGCAGCTTGGTCATTTGAGTGATGATCTCTGCCGGGCCCACGGCATAGCCCAGGCGCCAGCCGGTCATGGCATAGGTTTTGGAAAAACCATTGATGACAACGGTACGTTCCTGCATACCATCGATCTGTGCAATGGAAACATGGGGTTCATCGCCGTAGGTGAGCTCGGCATAGATCTCATCGGAAAGCACAAAAATATTATGCTTTTTCACCACTTCGGCAATGACTTCCAAATCGTTGCGGCGCAGCACGGCACCGGTGGGATTACTGGGGAACGGCAGAACCAGCAGCTTGGTTTTGGGCGTAATGGCTTTTTCCAGCTGTTCGGCGGTCAGGCGGAATTTATTCTCTGCAGTGGTTTCGATGACCACCGGCGTGCCACCCGCCATACGGGCCAGCGGCTGGTAGCACACAAAGCTGGGCTCCACCACGATCACTTCATCCCCGGGACAAACCATGGCCCGCAGGGTCATATCAATGGCTTCGGAACCGCCCACGGTGACCAGCACCTGTGTCTTCTGGTCGTATTCCAGCTGATAGCGGCGGCGCATATAGTTGGAAATTTCCGTACGCAGCTGTTCAAAGCCGCGGTTGGGAGAATACCAGGTCTTGCCTTTTTCCAAAGAGCGGATGCCCTCTTCGCGGATATGCCAGGGGGTGGTAAAATCCGGTTCGCCGATGGAAAGGGAGATCACATCGTCCATTTCGCTGGCGATATCAAAATATTTGCGGATGCCGGAGGGTTTGATCTCCTGCACCAGCGGGTTCATTACAGAGCTATAATCGATCACAGCTGGCTCCCTCTTTCATCCTTTTCCATTTCGGGGCCGCTGTAAAGAACATTGTGCTCTTTGTAACGGGTAAGAACAAAATGGGTGGCGGTGGAGAAAATACCATCGATGGTGGACAGGCGGCGCTGCACGAAAAGTGCCACTTCCTGCATGGAAGAAGCGCTGACACACACCATCAGGTCGTAACCGCCGGAAACCAGGTACACGCTTTCCACTTCCGGGAACTGGCTGATGCGGTGGGCAATGTCATCGAAGCCCACGTTCTTCTGGGGGGTGACCCGCAGTTCAATGAGGGCGGCGGTGTAGTTTTCGTCGGACTTTTCCCAGTTGATAAGAGCGTGGTAGCCGTTGATCACGCCATCGGCTTCCAGCTGTTTGATTTTGGCAGCCACTTCGTCATCGGTGGTATTGAGCATAACGGCCAGTTCGTGCACCGTTAAGGTGGAATCTTCTTCCAAAAGTTCAAGCAAACGTTTCATGTTGAAATTCTCCTTTATTGAAAATTATTCTAAATCAAGAGGATGTTTTCTTTGTAAATCATTCAAACGGGTACAGCACGGCTTTTCTTTTTTCAAACACGGTGATCCCCGGGAAGCCGAGTTCACGCAGCAGCTCTTTGCCCCGGGCAATATCTGTGCCCAGGTCTTCCGGTGTGTGGGCATCGCTGCCCAAAGTCACCATTTTGCCGCCCAGATCCCGGTACATGGCAAGCCATTTGGCACCGGGCAGCGGTTCCCCCATGCCCTGCCGCCAGCCGGAAACGTTCAGTTCCAGAGCTTTGCCCGCTTTCACCAGTTCCCGCAGAACTTTTTCGATGGGCTTTTCCCAGGCATCCAGCGAAACGGGAATATTGTACTTTTTGATATACCGCAGCGGATATGTGAGGTGCGCCAGGGTATCAAAATCATCCCAGGCAACCATCTCCAGCTGTTCCTCAAAATAGCGGTCCAAAAGGGCCGGCACATCTTCTTTGGTATAATCCAGCCAGTAAAAATCATCTTTTCCCCGCAGGTTGTGCAGCGAACCGATGACCAGATCCCAATCTTCCATAGCAAGCAGTTCCCGGCTGTATTCCGGT
>JAFYOA010000144.1 GCA_017547865.1 Clostridia bacterium | reverse complement strand
GTGGTGAGCGCTTCCATCGGGTCTACGGCGTTGCCCTTGGACTTGGACATCTTCTGACCGTTTTCATCCTGCACATGGCCCAGAACGATAACGTTCTTGAAGGGAGCCTTGTTGAAGATGAGGGTAGACACAGCCAGCAGAGAATGGAACCAGCCACGGGTCTGGTCCACGGCTTCGGAGATAAAGTCTGCCGGGAACTGCGCCTCGAAGAGGTCTTTGTTTTCGAAGGGATAGTGATGCTGGGCAAAAGGCATGGCGCCGGAGTCGAACCAGCAGTCGATAACTTCGGGAACGCGCTTCATCTGCTTGCCGCACTTGTCGCAGCGAATGGTGACTTCATCCACAAAGGGACGGTGCAGTTCAATGTCTTCCGGGCAGTTGTCGGACATTTCCTTCAGCTCTGCAATGCTGCCAATGGCATGGCGATGGCCGCATTCGCATTCCCAAATGTTAAGAGGAGTACCCCAGTAACGGTTACGGCTGATGGCCCAGTCCTGGATATTCTCCAGCCAGTTGCCGAAACGGCCGGTACCGATGCTCTTGGGGATCCAGTTGATGGTGTTGTTGTTGGCGATCAGGTCTTCCTTCACCGCGGTCTCACGAATGTACCAGGATTCGCGGGCGTAGTAGATGAGGGGGGTATCGCAGCGCCAGCAGAAGGGATAATCGTGCTCGAACTTGGGAGCATCGAAGAGCAGGCCGGCCTTCTCCAGATCCACCAAGATCTTCGGGTCGGCATCCTTTACAAACATGCCGGCATAGGGAGTTTCGGCGGTCAGGTTGCCCTTGCCGTCTACCAGCTGAATGAAAGGCAGGTCGTAGTTACGGCCCACGTTGGCGTCGTCTTCACCGAAAGCAGGAGCAATGTGAACGATACCGGTACCGTCGCCCATGGTGACGTAGTCATCGCAGGTAACAAAGTGGGCTTTCTTGTTCTGCTGTTCACAGATGGGGGTCACAAAGTCAAACAGCGGCTCGTATTCCTTGTATTCCAGGTCGCGGCCGGTGTAGTTTTCCAGCACTTCGTAGGCAGGGGTCTCTTCGCTGCCCAGCTTGCCCAAAACGGTATCCAGCAGAGCCTTGGCCATGATATAGGTGTAGCCGTCGGCGGCCTTCACCTTGCAGTAGGTTTCTTCGGGGTTCACGCACAGAGCAGTGTTGCTGGGCAGGGTCCAGGGGGTGGTGGTCCAGGCCAGGAAGTAAGCATCCTCGCCCTTCACCTTAAAGCGAACCACAGCGGAGCGCTCTTTTACGGCCTTGTAGCCCTGAGAAACTTCGGCGGTAGACAGCGGGGTGCCGCAGCGGGGGCAGTAAGGAACGATCTTAAATCCCTTGTACAGCAGGCCCTTGTCCCAGATGGTCTTCAGTGCCCACCATTCGGACTCGATATATTCGTTGTGATAGGTTACGTAGGGGTGCTCCATATCCGCCCAGAAACCAACGGTATCGGAGAACTCTTCCCACATGCCCTTGTACTTCCACACAGACTCCTTGCACTTCTGAATGAAGGGCGCCATGCCGTATTCTTCGATCTGCTCTTTACCGTTGAGGCCCAGCAGCTTTTCAACTTCCAGTTCCACCGGCAGACCGTGGGTATCCCAGCCGGCCTTGCGGGGCACCTGGCAGCCCTTCATGGTGCGGTAACGGGGAATCATATCCTTAATAACACGGGTGAGCACATGGCCGATGTGGGGCTTGCCGTTGGCCGTGGGGGGGCCATCGTAGAACACATAGGGCGTGCCCTTGCGCTCGCTGCTCTTTTCGAAGATCTGATTGTCCGCCCAGAACTTGCGGGTATCGCGTTCGCGCTCCACAAAGTTCAGGTTGGTAGAAACCTTTTTGTACATTTCCGTCTTCCTTTCGTATCGTCGCATTGTTTCAAACTGTTTCAATGAGAAAAGGCAAAAATAAAAAGCTCGCCCCAGAAAAACTGAGACGAGCATGTTTACACATCAATGCCCGCGGTACCACTCAAATTGCGGCTGTGCCGCCCCTCTTGGGCCCCAACAAGCCCTATGCCTTTACGCAGCAATCACGGGAGACATCTACTTGCTTTCGCTTTGGGGCCTCCTGCTCGGAAGGGATGGGATCGAACTGCCTGCCCGCCGGGATCGCACCATCCCCGGCTCTCTTGGCGGCCTGCCTTGCTCGTCCGTCTTCGTCATTGCATTTGTATTGAATTTTACACGTTGCTCAAAGTATAATACAAACGGGCAGAAAAATCAAGTGGTTTCTTGATTTTCGGAGTAAAGTGTGGGAAAATAAAAGCGCCCGGCAAACCGGACGCTTCTTCACATTTTATTTGCCGTTCATATAATCCACGTAGTTTTCACCGGAGTACCACAGTTCTCCCACCGCTTCATCCACAGGAGAAAGACCGGCCGTGACCATGGGATAGATGTAGAAAGCATCGTAGTCATGGTTTTCCAGCAGAGCAAGCTGGTCTTCCCGAATGCCGCCGCAATCTTCCTTTTTCAAAGTGAGGCCGGCGGTGCCGCGGCTGGTACCCATCACAGGTTCGCCGTAGAGTTTGTTCAGTGCGTCGTCCATGGTCTTCTGTGCATCCTCCGCACCGGAAAGATCCAGCCGGACAGAGGCGGTGACAAGCACAGGCGTACCCGTATTCGCATCGCTGAAGTTCAATGTAACGGGATGAATATCATCGGGATCAAAGGGAAGTTCGCCCAACTTTTCCATTCCAAGAGCTGTAAGCTGTTCCGGGCTGAGCTGCAGGATAGGATAACTGCCATCCCCCATCACAAAACCGGTATCCGGCTCCGCCGCTTTCAGAACTTCCAGCACATCGTCCAGGCTCATACCCCATTCCAACCCCTGCAGCGGGGGTGCGACCACATTGCTCTT
>JAFYOA010000012.1 GCA_017547865.1 Clostridia bacterium | reverse complement strand
GTGGAACGCATGAACGAGCTGAGCCTGAACCCCGAAGATTACTGGTGGTATCTGGATCTTCGTAAGTACGGCGGCTGCCAGCACGCCGGCTTTGGTCTGGGCTTCGAGCGTATGGTCATGTACCTGACCGGTATCTCCAACATCCGCGATGTCCTGCCGTTCCCCCGTACAACCGGTACTGCAGAATTCTAAGTTGGAATTCACCGTTGATTTTGACAGAATCTTTGTTAAGAACAGCGAATAATCATACAAGATAACAAAAAATGCAAGTTGACACGTTTTAACTTGCATTTTTTTGTTTTGTGTATTAGAATATGAGCATATTTTGCGAGTTTTGGAATAGAATTCTTCATTTTTGAGTATATTAAAAGCACGCAAATCAATTTTCTATGTTTTAGACGGAGGAATCCAACCATGTACAGTGAATTGTCTGAAAGTCAGCTGCTTGTACTGAAGGAAAAATTGCAGGCGGAATATGATGCGTACAAAGAAAAGAAGTTGAAGCTGAATATTGCCCGTGGCAAACCTTCCAGCGAGCAGATCGATATGGCAATGGGAATCCTGGATGCACTGGATTCTTCTTACGAAGGTTTTATTACCGCCGATGGCGACTATCGCAACTATGGCATGTGGGATGGTATTCCGGAAGGCAGAAAGTTGGTTGCTCAGCTGCTGGATGTTCCGGTATCCAATGTGTTTATTGGCAATAACTCCAGCCTGAACCTTATGTTCGACGTGATCTCCTGCGCTTATACCCACGGTCTGTGCGGTAATAAGCCCTGGTGCAAAGAGGAAAAGCTGAAGTTCCTTTGCCCGGCCCCCGGTTATGACCGTCATTTTGCTATGACAGAGTACTTCGGTTTTGAACTGATCACTGTACCGATGCTGGAAACCGGCCCGGATATGGATGTTGTTGAAAAGCTTGTAGCTGAAGATCCTGCCATCAAGGGCATTTGGTGTGTGCCGAAGTATTCCAATCCCACCGGTATTACCTATTCCGATGAAACTGTTCGCCGTTTTGCGGCATTGAAGCCTGCTGCACCCGACTTCCGCATCATGTGGGACAACGCTTACTGTGTGCACGACCTGACGGATACGCCGGATGTGTTGCTGAACCTGTACGCTGAATGCGAGAAGAACGGCACCGAAGACCTGGTGTTCATGTTTACCTCCACCTCCAAAATTTCCTTCCCCGGCGGCGGTATTTCTGCTTTGGCTGCCAGTGATGCGAACATGAAGACCATGCACAAATACTTCTCCGTTATGACCATCGGTCCCGATAAGTTGAATCAGCTGCGTCACGTTCTGTATTTTAAAGACATTAACGGTGTAAACGCAATGATGAAGAAGCTGCGCACGATTCTGGCACCGAAGTTTGAACTTTGCGATCGCAAGCTTCATCATCATCTGGATAACCTCTGCATTGCACATTGGAATAAGCCCAACGGTGGTTATTTCATCAGCCTGAACGTGATGGAAGGCTGCGCCAAGCGTGTGTTTAATCTTTGCAAGGAAGCCGGCGTTGTACTGACCGATGCAGGCGCCACGTATCCCTATGGCATGGATCCCAAAGACTCCAATATTCGTCTTGCTCCCACGTATTCTTCTCTGGAAGAACTGGACACCGCCATGGATCTGCTTTGCGTTTGTGTGAAGATGGCCGCTGCCGAAAAGTGCCTGGCAAATCTCAATCAATAATTAATCGATTCAAAGCCTCTGCTTTTGCAGGGGCTTTTGTCATATCCGAAAAGTCTTTGGCGTATGCATGGATTCCGGAGGGATTGCTATGCGTACGAAGACAGAAAAAAGCGTTACCCTGTACGTGGTGATATTTACCTGTATGCTGCTTACGATGCTGCATCTGGTCACTGCGTCAATCGAAAGAATCTCGCAGACGGCCGATTCACTGCGGATAGGGGCTCCGGTGATCGTGATCGATGCAGGACACGGAGGAGAGGACGGCGGCGCAGAAGCAAACGGAGTACTTGAAAAAGACATAAATTTGCAGATCGCCCAAATATTGGAAGTTTTATTACGGACAAACGGATTTGATGTTCTTATGCTACGGGAAGAGGACATTGATTTAGGAGATGATACTTTGGAGACGGTTCGGGAAAGGAAAGTTTCTGATCTGAAACGGCGCGCCGAACTTGTGAAAGAAGCAGGAAACTGCATTTTGATCAGCATCCATCAAAATTATTTTGAAGAGCCTCAATACAGCGGCGCACAGGCCTTTTTTTCGCCTCAAAATCCGAAATCTGAGTTGCTTGGCGATTTTATTCAAACGGCCGTAAAAGGGCATTTACAGGCAAATAACAAACGTGAGATAAAACCGGGAGCAAACATATGGCTGTTGGAGCACGTTTCCGTTCCTGCTGTTTTGGTGGAGTGTGGTTTTTTGAGTAATTCGGAAGAAGCGGTACTTCTTTCCACAAAGGAATATCAGCAGCAGATAGCGTTGTGTATCTTTGGCGGTGTGTGTGATTATCTGCATACAGAAAATGAAGAAACATGGCGGCGTATTTTTGGTTGAGTTTAAATGAGAGACATGATACAATAAAACCAACGAATGATAAAGGCGTGATAAAATGGCAGCAAAATCAAAATTGATTTATATTTGCTCTCAGTGCGGGTTTGAAAGCCCAAAGTGGTATGGCAAATGTCCGGGCTGCGGCGAATGGAACTGCATGGAAGAAGGCGTGCAGGCTCCTGCGGCGGTGTCAACAACCGTTCGGAAAAGTGCCGGTATATCCGGCATGGGTTCTGTCAGCCTGAAAGATATCAATACCGCCGATGACCCCCGGTATTATACCGGCTTAAGTGAACTGGATCGTGTTCTGGGTGGTGGTATTGTAAAAGGTTCGCTGATTCTAATCAGTGGTGATCCCGGCATCGGTAAATCCACCATGCTGCTGCAGATCTGCGAATATTTGGGCCGTCAGCTGAAGGTTTTGTATGTCTCCGGTGAAGAATCCACCCGGCAAATCAAACTCCGTGCCCAGCGTCTTGGTGTTGAATCGGAGAATCTCCGCCTGATGGCGCAGACGGATATTCAATATATTATAGAGCAGATCCATGCAGAAAAGCCGGATCTCGTAATGATCGATTCCATTCAGACAATGAATCATACGGATCTTTCTTCTTCTCCGGGCAGCGTGACCCAGGTGCGCGAATGCACCAATGCGATCATGCGTTGCGCGAAGAGTATGGATATCCCGATCATCATTGTGGGGCATGTCAATAAAGACGGTGCTATTGCAGGCCCGAAGGTGTTGGAGCATATTGTGGATGCGGTGCTCTATTTTGAAGGTGAACGGCAATTTTCTTATCGTATTCTGCGTGCCGCCAAAAATCGCTACGGTTCTACAAATGAGATCGGCGTGTTCGACATGACCGGCCACGGATTGGAGCAGGTGGATAATCCGTCCCAAGCTATGCTTTCCGGCCGACCGAAAAATGTTTCCGGTACCTGTGTGACCTGTGTGATGGAGGGAACCCGTGCTCTGCTTTCGGAGATTCAGGGATTGGCCACGTCCACCGGTTTTGGTAATCCCCGCCGCATGGCAACCGGTTTTGATTACAACCGGATGTCCATGATTTTGGCCGTGCTTGAAAAACGCGCCGGCTACTTCTTTGGCAACCTGGATACGTATATCAATGTGGTTGGCGGTCTTCGGTTGGATGAACCCGCGGTAGACCTTGCTGTTGCTATGGCGTTGGTTTCCAGCCTTAAGGATGTTCCTGTGCGGGAAGATACCATGGTGATTGGCGAGATCGGCCTTGCAGGCGAGATCCGCAGCGTTTCCAATTTGGAAGCACGTGTGGGCGAGGCGGTTCGTCTTGGGTTCACCCGTTGTGTCATTCCACAGCACGGGTTGCAGAAGATGCATACCATTCCTGAAGGTGCGGAAGTTATTGGCGTGAAGGACATTCGCCAGGCGTTTGAGGCCTGTACAGAGGGTTGACTTTGCAAAGCTGTGGGTCTTTATAAAGCGGGTTTGCTTTACACTAAACGGTAAGGGAAAGCACTTTACAAAGCACAGGTACTTTGCACATGAACAGTACTTTACACAAAAGAAAAAAGAGAGTCTCTTTGTAAAGAAGAGGCTCTCTTTTGCTATCATTCGAAATTATTTCATGCTTTCTTTGATGACACGGAGAACGTTGCCGGAAGCGACTTTGTCGATTTGCCGCTCGCTCAGGCCGCGGCGCTGCAGTTCATCGAAGAGAAGGTACATATCGGTGGGCTGGGCAATTTCCAGGTGGCCGCCGATGCCGTCGAAGTCTGTGCCGAGGCCAACGCAGTCTTCACCGCCGATTTTGATGAAATGCTGAATGTGGTCGGCAAGCAGTTTTACGGTACTGTTTTGAGCAGAAGTATCGGCATCCAGGAATCCGGCGCCAAAGTTGATACCGGAAACGCCGCCTTTTTCAGCCAGTTTGCGGATCATATCATCGGTGAGATTGCGGGTGTGCGGGCTGAGTGCGCGGCAATTGGAATGGGTAGCCACAAAAGGCTTCTTGGTTAGAGAAACCACATCGTAAAAACCGCCATCGGAAAGATGGGAAACGTCGATCAGAATACCCAGGTCATTCATAGCACCGATGGCCTCTTTGCCGAAATCGGTAAGACCGGCATTCATAATCTCGGGGTTTTTGGAGTTCGGGTGGCCGAAACAGTTGGAAAAGTTCCAGGTGAGAGCAATAGCACGTACACCGACATCGTAGTAATACTGCAGTTTATCAAAGCTGCCGTTTACAGCGCGGCCGTCTTCAACGGTGAGAATAGCAGACTGCTTTCCGGCGTTGAAGTTTGCCATGATTTCGTCGTAATTACGGGCCTGCGCTATGACGTCGGGATACTGTTCCAACGTACGCACCAAAGTGCCGCGGCAAATCTCAAAGTATATATCATCGTCCGGCATTTCTCGGGCGTGGGAACGGGCCTGCGGCGGCAGATCCTCCGGACGGGGCGGGAAGAAAACAGCGAAGAACTGTCCAAGAGTCTGTGCTTCATGCATACGCTTGGCATCGTTCATTTTACCGGGCATGGAATACACATTATCGGCCTTTTCGAAGCAGCCGGCCATCAGTGTATCGCAGTGCATATCAAGATAATGGTACATTTGGATACATCCTTTCTCAGCGATGATTTGTAAAACAGTATAGCATAAAGAACATAGAATTACCATCGTTAAAACGGAAATCCTGTATTTATTCTTTTTTGCAACTGCTAAATTGAGAAGATTTTATGAAATTTTCGTTTCTGTATCTGTTTAATACCTTTTGAGCGCGATGATTGCTTGCAAAAACACCCGTATAGTGTTATAATTACCAATAACACAGGAATGATTTTGTGGCCTGTGTATAGAAACAGGAGAAATGGGAAAACGTTTTCCGAAAAGGAGTACATGGCATGAGCAATCAGAGGGGAAGGCGCTATGCGTCTTCTACAAATAAAAAGGCTACACATTCTGCGGCATTGTCTGCAAAGTCCCGCCGCACATCGATTATCCAGCCGGTCAAGAAGAAAAAGAAGAATATTGCGCTGCGTTTTTTGGCAGGTATTCTTGCTTGTTTTCTTGTGATCTTCATCGGTATTTTCTGCGTCTATTCTTATTATTACGGTATGCTGAATTACAACGATGGCGAATTTGAGTTCAGCGGTGTTTTCGGCGGAGCCGATGCCGTGGGAGAAGGGGCCGATGTTTCCGGTGAGTTGGGCGATTTAATCAATTCCATGAACTCGGACCTTGCGGAGTACGATATCATTTCCGCATCGGATGTGACCAATATTCTGCTTTTGGGTGTGGATGATCGTGAAGAAGGGTATTCTGCCCGTACAGACACGATGATCCTTGTTTCCATTTGCAATAATACGGATAAGATTTATCTTACATCTTTTATGCGTGATACCTGGGTGCATATTCCCGGCTATGGTTACAGTCGTCTCAATGCCGCCAATGCACTTGGCGGTCCGCAGCTTGTTATGCAGACTATTGAAGAAAACTTCAAAATCAAAGTGGATCGTTATGCAATGGTCAACTTTTTGACCTTT